>SVTO01000044.1 GCA_015063745.1 Oscillospiraceae bacterium
ATCGACTCCGCAACCGATGTATTATCCTGGTTTTGCAAGGTGGAGGATTTAAGAAGTCAACATATTGCAAAAAAATTTGGATTTGTATACGTTAAGACATTTGCTAAGGCTGATCATAATTTGCCGAGTGATTTTTATTACTACATATTAGAAAAAAACTCCAACAGTTTTTGATGACTGTTGGAGTTTTAACTTCCTTATGAGAACCACCCTTTGTCCTCCGGTTTTTTATGTTGCTGCGGTTTTGATGGATGAAGAAAATAAGAAAGGCTGCCTCACTCTTGCGGAATGGGACAGCCTATAAGTTTATTACAGTTTCTTGGTTTCGACTTCTTCCAGAGCCTGTGCGATGAATGCATCCAGCGCCATGCTGCCCTGGTCCTCGCCCTTTCTGGTACGAACGGAAACAGCCTTTTCGTCCATTTCTCTTTCGCCCACGATCAGCATGTAGGGGATCTTCTGCAGCTGTGCTTCACGGATCTTGTAACCCATCTTTTCGTTGCGCAGATCCGCGTTGACCAGCAGACCGGCCGCCTTCATCTTGTCAGCCGCTTCTTCTGCATAGTCGTTGAATGCGGGAGAAACGGGGATAACCACAGCCTGTGTGGGTGCCAGCCACATGGGGAATGCACCGGCGTACTTTTCGATCAGCAGCGCCAGGGTACGTTCGTAGCAGCCCATGGAGGTACGGTGGATGATGTAGGGCAGCTTTGCCTTGTTGTCGGTATCGGTGTAGTACATACCGAACTTTTCGGCCAGCAGCATGTCGATCTGAATGGTAACGATGGTGTCTTCCTTGCCAAAAACGTTCTTGCACTGGATGTCCAGCTTGGGGCCGTAGAAGGCTGCTTCGTCGATACCGATTTCGTATTCTACATTCAGTTCGTCCAAGATTTCCTTCATAACTGCCTGTGCTTCGTCCCACTGTTCGGGAGTACCTTCGTACTTGGCAGTGTTGTTGGGATCCCACTGGGAGAAACGGAAGGTGCAGTCTTCCAGCAGACCGAGGGTTTCCAGACAGTACTTGGCCAGGTCCAGACAGCCCTTGAATTCTTCTTTCAGCTGATCGGGACGGAGTACCAGGTGTCCTTCGGAAATGGTGAACTGACGAACACGGATCAGACCGTGCATTTCACCGGAATCCTCGTTACGGAACAGGGTGGAGGTTTCACCCAGACGCATGGGCAGGTCACGGTAGGAACGGTTCTTGTTCAGATATACCTGATACTGGAAAGGACAGGTCATGGGACGGAGGGCGAAACATTCCTTGGTTTCATCGTCAGCATCCCCCAGAATGAACATACTATCGCGGTAGTGGTCCCAGTGACCGGAGATCTTGTACAGATCGCGCTTGGCCATAAGGGGGGTCTTGGTGCGCAGATAGCCGCGCTTGGTTTCTTCGTCTTCGATCCATCTCTGCAGGGTGTTCATGATGTGTACGCCCTTGGGCATGATGATGGGCAGACCCTGACCGATGGTGTCCACGGTGGTGAAGATTTCCAGCTCACGGCCCAGCTTGTTGTGGTCGCGCTTGCGTGCTTCTTCCAGAGCGGTCAGATGGGCATTCAGCTCGTCCTTGGAGGGGAATGCAGTACCGTAGATTCTCTGCAGTACCTTGTTGTTGGAGTCGCCCTTCCAGTATGCGCCGGTGCACTGGGTCAGCTTGTATGCCTTGACAGCGCCGGTGGAGAACAGATGGGGACCTGCACAGAGATCCACAAATTCGCCCTGTTTGTAGAAGGAGATCTCTTCTCCTTCGGGCAGTTCTTCGATGAGCTGTACTTTGTAGGGTTCGTTTCTTTCGGTCATGAAAGCGATGGCTTCGTCTCTGGGCAGGGTGAAGCGTTCGATCTTGGCGTTTTCCTTGACGATCTTCTTCATTTCGCCTTCCAGCTTGGCCAGCATTTCGGGGGTGAAGGGTGCTTCTGCGTCAAAGTCGTAGTAGAAACCGTCGTCAATAGCGGGACCGATGGTCAGCTTTACTTCGGGATAGAGACGCTTTACAGCCTGGGCAAGAATGTGGGAAGCGGTGTGACGGAATACACGCGCGCCTTCCTTGTCGGCAAAGGTGTACAGAGCAACATCGGCATCGGCTTCGATGACATGGGTCAGATCCACAGTGACACCGTTCACAGCACAGGCGATCACTTCACGGGAGATCAGCTCGGCAGCCTTGGCGGCATCGTACACGGATAAGGGTGCATCAAACTGCATCGCCTTATCGGCAAAGGTTACAGTAAACATGGCGATTACCTCACTTGTATAAAAAATTGAAAAATGAATGCTGTCCGGGGAAACAAAAAGCACCCACAGACAGGTTGGAACAGTACGTTCCATTGTCCGGGGTGCAGAAAAATCCACACGGTTCCACCCGAGCTTTCACTTCATTAGGCAGATAAAAGCCGCAGTACAGGGCGGCAGGGTGGTACCTTACGGGAAGTACGAAGACCTTTCACCAACCGGCCCCTCTCTGCACATACTCTATCCGAAGACTCGTCCCATAATGATAGTATAACACAAGTGGGGTGGTTTGTCAAGTTTTTTTGCAGGGAGGAGAAGAAACTTTTGGGGAAAAAGTTTCTTCCCCTCCCAAACCTCACCCTATCTTCAAAAACTTTTGGGATAGAGGGAATGGATGTGATTTAGTTTACAGTAGTTTCGGTTTCTGCACTTGGGATGGTGTAGGGGATGTCCAGTCTTACATAAACACCGGCACCTGCATAGGTTTTGACGAATGCGCGCACTTCTGCCGCCGGCAGCATTACGTCCACATCGGAGCAATTGTTTTCCGCATCGTAGTAGAACAGTTCCGGATCGGTGTCAAAACGGGAATAATCCGTTACGCCGTCGGGCATACAGCTGTTCGGGACATATTCCTCCCGGGCGGAAACGGTGGTGACATCTCTGGGGGGAGTCATATTTTCAAACCAATCCCCGTAGGACTTAATGGCAGCACCGCCCGCATTTTCCAGAATCTGAATGGATTTTTTGTTGGTGTAGTGATTGGCTTCCCCAAAATAATAACCGTTACCCCTTACAGTAACAGGGCCATTGTCGCCGGTGTAAAAGTTGTTGTAGCTATGAACATTTCCATTCATGGCATACGGTACTCTCTGTACACAATCATAGAAATAATTGTGATGCAGAGTAACACACATACCGCAGGAGGTTTCGGTGGCACCCATGAGAATGGCCTTGCCGCATAATTTGTATTTGTTGTAGGCGATGGTATAGTTGGTTACATTGTCAAAATCCGTGGAACCATCACCTTTTCCGCGGGATCTGGCCAGATCCCATGCGATGGAACCGCCATTGAAGG
Organism: Oscillospiraceae bacterium; assembly: GCA_015063745.1. Lineage (GTDB taxonomy): Bacteria > Bacillota > Clostridia > Oscillospirales > CAG-272 > UMGS1696. The sequence continues at coordinate 3,320 of SVTO01000044.1, forward strand.
TGTTGTGGTGAATCCAGTAGTTACCGAATTCAGTGGGACCGCAGAGAGATACGGAAGCTCTGAAGCAGAGTGCATCTTCGGGATATCTGGAGAAAGTCAGGTTTTTGATTTCGATGGAATTACTTCGGTCAAACAGCATACCGAACTGGAAAAATTCCGCATCGGGACCAATACCCTCAATGGTTACGTCATTTGCTTCTGTAATCCAGAAAAAGTTGGACTTGATATCGTCGGCGTATACCATCATGCCGTCAAATTCAATGGTACTGACAATCCCATCCTCCACCGTTCCCGTAGCAACAATGCCGTCGGGAGTTGTGATGTACTGATAGACTTTCCCTTCCCGTCTGTCATAAATTTCCGTAGGCAGGTTGGCAAGGTTTTCGCCGTACTCAGTGGAGAGGGTATTTTCAAAGAAATCGTCGGTCATGTTGGAATCATCCGCCAAACGGGGTTCAAACTTCTTGGAACACCACTGGTTGGTGGTGATTTTATCGGTTACACGGATGATCACAGGTTTTTCCGTATGCTCCAGAGCCTGGAGAACATGGACAAGACCGGTGTAGGTCGTGCCGTCTATGTCCAGGGTTATGGTATTCTTGTTTTCGTTGTTCACATACAGGATGACCGCACCATCCTTTACCGTACCGTCGTTGTTGTAGCCGCCGACACCTTCTTCTCTCTTGAAATGGGCGTATCCGGAACGATCCTGTTTTTCTACATCAATATCGGTAATACTCTTGCGGGCGTAGGTATCCCCTTCACCGATTTCGACTTTAACGGTATACAGCCCCTTCGCCAGACCGAGAATATAGCAGTCGAGGGTTTCACCGTTATCAAGAATAAGTTCTCTGTCGAGAACAGCATATTCTTTGGCATTTACTGTCTTATAGGAAATCGTATATTCTCCGGCAGTGGGCTTGGCAAGATTGAGAACAATTTGTTCGTTGAGCCCTTCAATGGAGTTGAGCACAATACTGTCGGGATTTACATCCTTTTCAACAGTACTGCAGGATGTGATGCAGAGGATGGTCAGCAGCATAATGACAAACAATGATGCTTTTTTCATGGCGGTTATCTCCTTACTGTATATTTTTAATTATAGTTCCAGACCGAATCTTTTTTGATATGTTATATAAAAGTGTGATGCTCTTTTCACAATATAATTTGTTCGCTTGTAGGAATGTCCCCTCTTTTATAAAGTTTTGAGAGAAAAACAGTATCACAAAACAGTCTGTAACTCCTTGATCTTGTCACGCAGATACGCGGCTTCCTCAAACCGCAGTTCGGCTGCTGCCTGTCGCATTTCCTTTTCCAATGCGGCAATACGGTCTTGTTTGGACATACTGCCTTTTTCGGCAACTTCGGCGGGAGGGAGGACACGGGTTCGTGAACGTTTGGAAGTGGGGGTATCCTCTGCCGTGATGGCAATGGGAGCGGCGATTTCCTTAACGATGGTTTTGGGGGTGATGTTGTGGAGTCGGTTGTATTCCATCTGAATCCCGCGGCGGCGGTCGGTTTCTTCCATTGCCGTACGCATGGAATCTGTGATTTTTTCCGCGTAGAGAATGACTTTGCCGTTTGCATTTCTCGCCGCGCGTCCGATCATCTGGATCAGGGAACGGGTGGAACGGAACAGGCCCTCCTTGTCCGCATCCAGAATCGCTACCAGCGTGACCTCCGGCAGGTCGATACCTTCTCTCAGCAGATTGATCCCCACCAATACATCAAATATGCCCATACGCAGATTCCGCAAAAGCTCCGTGCGCTCCATGGCGTCGATGTTGTGGTGAATATACTTCACGCGGATGCCCTGACCGTCCAGATATTCCGTCAGATCCTCCGCCATCTTCTTCGTCAGCGTCGTTACCAGAACACGTTCCCCTCTGGCCGTGCGTGTCCGGATTTCCCCACAGAGATCGTCCACCTGGGTTTCCACAGGCCGGATCTCCACTTCCGGATCCACAAGCCCCGTGGGTCGGATGATCTGCTCAACCACCTGCTCGGCGTGGGTGCGTTCATAATCGGCAGGGGTGGCGGATACCATCACTACCTGATTCAGCTTTTCTTCAAATTCGTCAAACCGCAGAGGCCGGTTGTCGTAAGCCGAGGGCAGACGGAAGCCGTATTCCACCAGATTGGTCTTTCTCGCACGGTCCCCGCCGCTCATGCCGCCTACCTGGGGTATGCTGACATGGCTTTCGTCAATGAACATAATGAAATCTTCCGGGAAGTAGTCCAATAACGTGTAGGGCGTTGACCCGGGAGCCCGTCCGCTGAATACGCCGGAATAGTTTTCGATTCCCGAACAGTAACCGATCTCACGGATCATTTCCATATCATACCGGGTCCGCTCTTCAATCCGCTGTGCTTCCAGCAGCTTGTTCTGGGAACGGAAAAATTCCACCCGCTCTTCCATTTCTTCCTCAATCCGGGCAAGGTAGATCTCCTTCGCACCGGGGTCGGCAACATAGTGGGTCGCGGGGTAAATGCCTACATAATTCAGTACGGATATTACCTTTCCCGTCAGCGGATCGATTTCGGATACCCGGTCGATCTCGTCTCCGAAAAATTCCACCCGAACCGCACGCTCGGAATAGCCGGCAGGGTAGATCTCCACCGTGTCCCCGCGCATACGGAAATTGCCGCGGATGAAATTCACATCGTTCCGGTCGTAGGAGCTTTGGATCAGAAGCTTGCCCAGCTCCTCACGCTCCATTTCCATACCGGGGCGAAGACCGATCACCTGCTTCCGGTATTCCTCCGGCGGACCAAGGCTGTAAATGCAGGAAACACTGGCCACAATGATGACATCCCGTCTTTCGAATAAGGCGGATGTGGCGCTGTGGCGGAGCTTGTCGATTTCGTCATTGATGGCGGAATCTTTTTCGATATAAATGTCCTTGCCGGGCACATAGGCTTCCGGCTGATAATAGTCGTAATAGGATACAAAATATTCCACCGCATTGTCGGGGAAGAATTCCCGGAACTCGCAGCAGAGTTGAGCCGCCAGGGTTTTGTTGGGTGCCAGTACCAGTGTGGGCCGGTTCATTCGTGCGATGACATTGGCCATGGTAAAGGTTTTCCCCGACCCGGTAACACCCAGCAGCGTCTGATAGCGCATCCCGGATTCAATGCCGGCGCAGAGTTTTTCTATAGCTTCCGGCTGATCCCCGGTAGGGCTGAATTTTGACTGGAGGTGAAATTGGTTCTTCATGAAATCCTCCCGGATAGAGTATATGTATACTATAGCACATTTGTTCTGAAAATACAATAGAAATCCGGCAGAAAGGAATGGAAAGGGGGGAGGGTATAAAACTTTTTTGAAAAATCTGCAAAAAGGTGTTGACAAACTGTCACTATTGTGGTATAATAACATCGTTCCGATGAGAGCAAGGCAATCCGAACAAGGATGTGCCAATACGAAGCCTTGGAATTGTATACTTTGCTGGTGTGGCTCAATGGCAGAGCAGCTGATTTGTAATCAGCAGGTTGTTGGTTCGACTCCGATCACCAGCTCCAATACAGTATGCAAGGTTGCGTACTGTACAAGGGGGAATTCCCGAGTGGCCAAAGGGGACAGACTGTAAATCTGCTGGCAACGCCTTCGGTGGTTCGAATCCACCTTCCCCCATTTCGAATAAAAAAACCAGTCATAATTGACTGGTTTTTTTATTCGAAATGGAGGAAGACGCTTGAAAACCACAATGGGAGAACGAACCCAAACCAACACTTTCAGACCAACCAACGCGTTCTCTGGCATGAATATGCGCAGCAGATTCATGCATGGTTCGAATCCACCTTCAGTCATAATTGACTGGTTTTTTTATTCGAAATGGAGGAAGACGCTTGAAAACCACAATGGGAGAACGAACCAAAACCAACACTTTCAGACCAACCAACGCGTTCTCTGGCATGAATATGCGCAGCAGATTCATGCATGGTTCGAATCCACCTTCCCCCATTTCGAATAAATAAGTCAGTCCAAAAGGGCTGGCTTTTTTATTTGAAATGGGGGAAGACGCTTGAAAACCACAATGGGAGAACGAACCAAAACCAACACTTTCAGACCAACCAACGCGTTCTCTGGCATGAATATGCGCAGCAGATTCATGCATGGTTCGAATCCACCACCAGTCAAAAAGACTGTTTTTTTATTTTTTATAAAAAACATCCCTGCCCATGTAACCAAATTCCAAATCCGCACACTATATAAATGAAATCGCATAGACGAAATTCACCCGAAAGGAGGAAGACCATGCAGAATACGAACGAAATACGTGATCGGCTGATGCAGACGTTTTCCGGAAATTATATGGAAAAGCTCTTTTACTTCTGCCTGAAAAAAACAGGACAGATCACCGAAGCGGAAGACTTGGCACAGGATATCGCCCTGCATATTCTTGTCGCACTCCATAAAGGAACAGTTCCGATGAACTTTCCCGCTTGGGTGTGGCAGATCGCGCGGAATCGTTATTCGGTATGGGCAGAAGGGAAGCGCAGACGTAACGAATCGGTAACCGGTTCCGATATCGGCGACTGTGAGATCCCGGATGAGAACGGTGATGTACTCGAGGACATGATCCGCAGGGAACAGCTTGCCCTGCTCCGGCGGGAACTGGCGTTTGTCAAGAGTGATTACCGGAATATCATCGTCGCTTATTACATCGAAAACAAAAGCGTTCGTGAGATTGCATCGTCTCTCTCCCTTCTGGAAACTACGGTAAAACAGAGACTTCGCCGTGCGAGAATCATTTTGAAAGAAGGTATGGATATGGCAAGAGAATTCGGAAAACGCAGTTATAACCCCGAGGATATCCGGTGTTCCACCAATTGTAGAAAACCCGGGGACAAAAACCAGCCCTACAGCATTATGGAACATAAGCTCTACACAAACATTCTTCTGGAAGTATACGACAACCCCTCCACAGCGGAAGAACTATCTATTGAACTGGGGCTCGCACTGCCTTATATGGAAGAGGAACTGGAATTTCTAACCAGAGAAACACTCCTCATCCGAAACGAAAAGAAATATCAGACCGCATTTCCCATCATCAGTGCCGCAGTACAGGAACAGGCTCACTTTGCATGGCTTGCCTCCGCACCGGCAATTACGGATACATTAGTATCTTTTGTGAATCGGCTGAAAGATGCGTACGCGGTTCAGGGAAAAGTGTTCTGGGGAAACTATCAGGACTTTGAAAGTGCAAAGTGGACATTGCTTCTGCTGGCACTGGACTATTTCATGTACGGTGAACCCAGTCCTCGTGAGACAACCATACGTCCGGATAACGGCCAGTGGGATATCATCGGGTACCAGGAAAGTGGTGTGACAGAACTGCATTTCGTGGGGAATCACACCAGCGGAAACGGATTTGAGCAGTTCAAATATGAATTTGACGGTATCGCCGACCGCACACCGAATTGGATTACTGCCGAAGAATCCAAACTGCTGAAGGAGCTTGTGACCGGCGGCACTGTGGAAAACCGTGACATTGCCGAAAAACTGGCGGGATACGGATATCTCCTCAGAACCGGGAAAAGCTATGAACCGGCAGTAGTCGTGGTGGAATGGGAAAAGATCAGGGAAACCGTCGCGGCGATGGAGGATAACGTGACTGCAGAACTGGCCGTACTGGCTGAAAAAGCCAGAACCTTGCTGAAGGAACTGTACAACGAAATTCGCAATGCCGTCTGTGCAGATCTTCCCGCTATATTTGCAGAGGATGCATTTTATACCCTGATCGCTGTGGAAAGCTGCTATTTCACCCGCAGCTATGTCATAGCAGATGCTCTGAAAAGAGGATACCTGCTTCCCGCCGACAAAGTAAGTCCAATGATCGGTGCACATATTAATACATATTAATATTGTATAAATTCAACCTTGGTAAATGCGGCAGGAGAACTGCTGCATAAAAGACAGAACAGTGAGAAGTTCAGATTCTAAATAAAGAAAGGCGTACTGCAAACTCCATGTTTCCCAGTACGCCTTTCTTTATTTACGCATTCTCATCGGTTTTTCGCACATACTCCAGAATATCCCCCGGCTGGCAGTCCAGCACATCGCAAATCGCCTCAAGGGTGGAGAACCGGATTGCGCTGATATGCCCGTTTTTCATCTTGGACAGATTCACATTGGCTACCCCAACCTTTTCGGATAATTCATTCAGGGAAATCTTCCGATCCGCCATCACCCGGTCCAGTCTCAATACAATCGGCATATCCTCTTCTCCTTATAAAGTTTCATCGGATTCTTTCTGCAGTTCCTGACCGTAGGTGAATATATAGGAAAGAAACTGAATGATGCAGAATACCAGTATAAAGCTGAAATCCACGGTGTATGCTTCTTCCACCAGCACAACACGATCCGGATGGAACAGCTGCTCTACGGAACAGGCATGGGCAAGGATCATCCGCTCCGCAATCCCGCACAGCTCCATGACCGCACCGCCGATCAGTACCGTCAGCGCCAGCTTCTTTAAGCATGCCGGTACGTTTTCCGCAAAAGGACGGCCCTCCTTCATAGGAGCGAGAATGTTCCGGCACTGCTTCAACCCGTAGCATACCGCCATCGTCAGACCGAAAACTACCAGCAGGCTCAGAATCAGATACAGATTCAGCGGCCCTTCCTCCAGCTGAATCCCTTCCGCCAGATGCAGCTTCAGATAATCCAGATCAATGGAGAAATTGACGGTGTCGTACATCTTGCTGCCCAGTATCAGTACCAGTACCGCAAATACCAGACATACAATCCCTACCGCGCTGAGAATCCCCCTGCATACCTTGACCAGTGTGTCCAGATTTTCCGCTGTCTTGATCAGTTTTTGATTTTTCATGGTTCTACCTCCGATTACGTTAAAAATTTTATGTTTATCGTTAAATACAGTATACCACAGTGTTTCTCCGTTGTCAACAGATTTTTACGATAAACATTAAAAATATATGAAAAAAATATACATCCGGAAGAATATGGATAAATTTTGGCAGATTCTTGTAAAAACAGGGCCGATGTGCTATAATAACAAGGAACAAAACAGGATAACACGGAGGTGTTTTTATGAAAGTCATGTCGTTCAATACACAGCATTGCCTGAATTATATCGAAAGAAAAATAGATTATAAGCTGATGGCGGATACCATCCTGCGGTGCGGCGCGGATATTGTGGGCCTGCAGGAAATGCGGGATACCGGTGTCGATGAGGGGTATGACCGTCAGGTGCCGATCCTGTCCGAACTGACGGGGATGTCCGACTGGTATTTTGCCAAGGCCATTGCTTTCAAAGGGATCAATCCATACGGCAACGGATTTTTGTCCAAGTATCCCATCCGCAAAGCCGAAACCATCCTGATCCCCGACCCGGATCCCCATCAGTACGACGGATATTACGAAACCAGATGCGTACTGAAGGCGGAACTGGAGAATGGGATTACCGTAATGGTATGCCACTTCGGCCTGAATCCGGATGAGGCGGAATGCGCGGTGGAGACCATTGTGCAGAATCTGGCGTCTGAAAAGTGTATTCTGATGGGGGATTTCAATGTGGAACCCGACAACCCGGTCCTCGATCCCATCCGCGCACGTATGAAGGATACTGCGGAAATGTTCTCCGCACCCCGCATGAGCTACCCTTCCGATGCGCCGGTTCAAAAAATCGACTATATTTTTGTATCTCCCGACATGAACGTGCTGAGTGCCGACATTCCCGCCATTGTAGCCTCCGATCACAGACCCCATCTGGCCGAGGTGGAGTGAATATCCGGCATCGCACAATTCCAAAATTTTTTGAAGGAGAGTCCTATGTTCAAAGACCTGCTGAAAGAAATAAACCTGCCCGATCTGCTGCCGAAGGAACAGATGCTGGAGATTTTGCAGACGGAGATATACGGAAAGCTGCCCGCCAAGCCCGATAAGGTGGAGTTTTCGGTACAGGAAAATGTGGTACCCCGCTTTTGTGCCGGTAAGGCAGCCTATCATCTTGTGACCATCACCTGCCATATGGGAGAGAAAACCTTTTCCTTCCCCGTACACGCAACCCTGCCCATGGATGGAAAGAAGCATCCCTTTTTTGTACATATCAACTTCCGCCCCGATAACCCGGACAGATACCAGCCCACGGAAGAGATCATCGATAACGGATTTGCTGTGCTGAGCGTTTATTACGAGGATGTAACCAAGGACGATAACGATTTCACAAACGGTCTGGCCGGTGTGCTGTTTGAAAACGGTGAACGCCCGGAGGATGGCACCGGAAAGATTGCCATGTGGGCGTGGGCGGCACACAGAGTGCTGGACTATGCCGAAACCCTCCCGGATGTGCTGGATATGGACTGCGCCGTGGTCTGCGGCCATTCCCGCCTGGGCAAAACCGCACTGCTTGCCGGTGCGACGGATACACGTTTTGCCGTATCCTATTCCAACGATTCGGGATGTGCGGGAGCTGCCATTGCCAGATGGACTACCGGTGAGCCTGTTTCGTACATTTACGATAGGTTTCCCTTCTGGTTCTGCCAAAACTACAGCAAATACAGAAACAACGAATCCGCCATGCCCTGCGACCAGCATTATCTGGCGGCATCCATTGCCCCCCGTAAGGTGCTGATTGGCAGCGCGTCGAAGGACGGATGGGCTTGTCCCGTATCCGAACAGTTCTGCTGCTTCGCGGCGTCTCCGGCGTTCCCGAACGGATTTGTCTGCCCCGACCGTCTGGCGGAAGTGGGAGAGATGTTCTTCGACGGGGACATCGGCTATCACCTCAGAGAGGGTCAGCATTATTTCGGCAGAGAAGACTGGAACAAGCTGATACTGTTCGTAAAAAAGCATTTTCCGGAGGTGTAAAAGTATAAAAAACAACTGCTGTTCAGTGGAGAAATCCAAAGAACAGCAGTTTTTTGTGTCTGAATCGATTACAGCGTTTCTTCCAGGGTATCCGCGATCCGTTTGCAGGCGAGTCCGTCGCCGTAGGGATTGGAGGCAGCGGCCATCTTTTCATACGCATCGGCATCCGTCAGCAGCAGGCGGAAGTTTTCGTAAATCACTTCTTCGTCCGTGCCTACCAGCTTCAGCGTACCGGCGGCAATACCTTCCGGACGTTCCGTGGTGTCGCGCATAACCAGTACCGGCTTGCCGAGGGAAGGTGCTTCTTCCTGAATTCCGCCGCTGTCCGTGATGATCATGTAGGACCGGGCCAGGAAATTGTGGAAATCCAGTACCTCCAGCGGCTCGATGATGTGGATCCGGTCACAGCCGTCCAGCTCCGCGTGTGCCGCTTCCCGTACCGTCGGGTTCATGTGGATGGGGTATATCGCCTTCACATCCGGGTTTTCGTCCAGAATCCGGCGGATGGCGCGGAACATATGGTGCATGGGTTCACCCAGATTTTCTCTGCGGTGGGCGGTGATGATGATCAGCCGGCTCCCTTTTGCCCATTCCAGCTCCGGATGGGTGTATCCTTCCCGGACGGTGGTCTTCAGGGCGTCAATGGCGGTGTTGCCGGTGACGGTGATGGAGTCGGCGGATCTGCCTTCCTTCAGCAGATTTTCCTTAGCCATTTCCGTGGGGGCAAAATTGTAGCGGGAGATGATGCTGACCGCCTGTCTGTTGAATTCCTCCGGATAGGGGGAGTAAATGTCAAAGGTGCGCAGACCGGCTTCCACGTGTCCCACCGGGATCTGCATATAGAAGCAGGCGAGGGCGGTGACGAAGGTGGTGGAGGTATCCCCGTGGACGAGCACCACGTCGGGCTTGGCTTCGGCCAGTACATCCCGGATTCTGTCCAGAATGTTGATGGTCACGTCAAAAAGGGTCTGTTTGTCTTTCATGATGGAAAGATCGTAGTCCGGCACAACACCGAAAGCGTTCAGTACCTGATCCAACATCTGTCTGTGCTGACCGGTAACGCAAACGACGGTTTCCAGAGATTTTCTGGCTTTCAGTTCATTGACAAGTGGGCACATCTTGATCGCTTCCGGCCGCGTGCCGAAAACCAGCATGACTTTTTTCATTTCGTGTACCTCGTTCAGTTTGTTGCTGTATGCTTCTGCCGCAGAAAACCACGGCGATATTTTTTTCTGTTTATTATATCATACCACATTTCTCCGGTTTCGTCAAGGGAGGGGCGGCATCGGTGGAAAACAAAATAACACAAGTGTAAAATCGAATGTTTTTACAACCGAAAAAAATGCATCGGATTTCGGAATATATATTGCAATTTCGAAAACAGTTTGTTATAATTGAGAAAATATGTCCAAACAGGAGGAAGAAAAAATGAACAGAAGAATGGACACAACAAAACTGAATATCGGTACCTATTGTCTTGCCAAGTATGGCCGGACGGAAGAACACATTAAAGATATTGCGGACAGCGGACTGGACTTTGTCGTTCATGCGGAAAATGACCGGGAAATGCTGGATCTGTTCCATAAATATGGTCTCGGACTGTTTGTGGTCGGTGCTGTATACTACTGGTGGGGCGGCAACGATATTCAGGGAAAGATGCATGAGGAATGTCCCGTGGAGATCTACGATAAGGCGGCAGAAAGATTTAAGGATCATCCCGCCATCTGGGCCATCGAAATGGGGGATGAACCCTCCGGCCTGGACTATAAGCATATGGGAATGTTAATGGATCGGGTGAACCGGATTTTCCCGAACCAGTTTGCCTTTATGAATCTGTATCCCAACTACGCTTCCGTAATCGAAAACACAGCAGAAGAAACCGAAAGCCAGCTGGCAACGAGAAGCTATGAGGAATATATCGACCTCTACTGCAAATATATGCCCTGCGATCACATCTGCTACGACCATTATCCCTACGGCTCCGAGTGGAAAGAATCCAAGAATGCATACAGTCTGCGTATTCCTCTGTTCCTGGAAAACCTGCGGATCGTGGAAAACGCCTGCCGGAGAACGGGACGGAAACATTGGCTGGTCGTACAGGTAAATTCCACTGTGGAGGGCAAGTCCATCAGCCTGAACCAGATGCGTTATCAGGCATTCACCGGTATGGCATACGGTGTGGAATGTCTCATGTGGGCCTGCTACACCGCCGGCTGGTGGGAAGACAATATTCTGGACAAGAACGGCAACAAAACTGCCCAGTATGACAAAATGAAGCAGGTGAATAAAGAAATCCACACCATCGGTGAAGAGTACATGAAGTACCGCAATGTGGACACCCACCTCGTCGGATTCGCCGGAAAGCCCGATGCAGTGGGCGTAAAGCAGGAAACCATCGACAGTCTGGACACCGGTGTGTTCTATGATGTCAAGGCGGACAACGGTGCTTCCCTCGTCGTCGGACAGATGGTATCCCGTGCGGATGACGATTCCTATGCGCTGATGATCTGCTGCGCGGACGATTCCCACGACTATTCACCGGAAAACTACAACATCACCTTCCGCACCCACGGCAGAGCGATTACTGCCATCGGGGGAGAGGGTAAGATCCCCGTTACCAAGCTGGAAGACGGTTCTTATTCCATCCCTGTCCGCTCCGGTATGGGTCTGCTGATCACAGCGAAGTAAGTGTTTTTACAGGTTTAACCTGAAGTTTTTTGTCTGAAAACAGGAGGAATAAGTATGAACACACGTATGAGAAGAGACAAGTTTTATTTCGGGTTCCACGGATTGAACCGGATGGCGATGAATGAAGACCGTATCCGGGACATTGCTGAAACCAATGTAGATTTTCTGATGTACCACGGCTGTAAGCCCTGGCTGGATGCCTGTCAAAAGTACGGCCTCGGTGTGGTGCAGACATGGTTTGAGCCTCTGCCGCACTGGGGAGGAGAAGGCTATGGTTATGTAGGCAGAATGGAAGAAAAATTCCCTCTTTCCCGTTATACCGATCCGGCAAAAACCTTCGAGGATCATCCCGCCATCTGGGGACTGGAAATCGGCGACGAACCCAACTCCGTTGATTTTCCATATATCGGTAAGGTTGTGGAAGCAGTCAACAATGTATACCCGAACCAGTTCCCCTTCCTGAACCTGTATCCCAATTATGCAAGTGTGGCCTCCAATACCCGTTCGGAGATCGAAAGCCAGCTCGGTACATCCTCCTATGAAAAGTACATTGAAAGATACTGCGATTACATTCCGAACCACTACATCAGCATGGACTTCTATCCCTACCGCGGCAGACCGGAAGACCGTATGGAAGAATGCTGGGAACGGATTCCGCAGTACTATGGAAACCTCAGAGTGGTGGCTGATGCCTGTCACAAAACCGGACGGGATTTGTGGGCAGTCCTCCAGGGCAACCATGACGAAGGCGAAGATTACGGTGCACCCAGCGTATTCATGACCATCGATCAGATCCGTTGTCAGGTATATGCTGCCATGGCCTTTGGTGTAAAGGTTATTATGTGGTGGGAAGCCTGGGTATTCGACGATGACGGCAACAAGACAAAGCAGTATAACCGCATCAAGCTGATCCACGACGAAGTACACGCACTGGCGGAAGAATACATGAAGTACCGCAATGTGGATACGCAGTTCGTAGGCTTTGACGGATACCGTGATTTCGAAAAAGCGGGCGCGGAATCGAGAGAATGTGTGAATACAAGCGTGCTGTTCGATGTTAAGGCGGACGACAATTCTCCGCTGGTGATCGGCCGGATGGTATCCGAAACGGATACTTCTCAGGCATTGCTGGTATTTGCCGCAGACGACCCCTTCGATATTGCGCATAAGGAATACAATATCACCTTCCGTACCCACGGCAGTACCGCAGTCAATGCATACGCCGGGGACAAGAAGCTGCCCGTTACCAGGCTGGAAGACGGCTCCTATTCCGTGCCGATCGCATCCAACATGGGTGTGCTGATCACAGCGAAGTGAATCTTAAACAGACGTACATAACTATTATATATAGAAGAAATCTTATTGGTTGAGTTGGAGACAATATGAAGAAGTTTATCACATACATTCTCACCGCTGCAATGTTGTTTTCTGTTGCCGGCTGCGGGCAGACCGTTACGGACGAAACAGAGTCGATGCGTGAAACGACTGAACCAGTAACCGAATCTGTTACGGAAGTACAGACCTATCCGGAAACGGAACCCGAAACGGAACCCGAAACGGAACCGGAAACCGAACCCGGAACCGTAGCAGAACCGATCCGTTCCTTTAACGACAGGGAAGAGTATCTGCATATCGGTGTCTACCACATGCAGAAAAACGCCCAGACGGAAGAGCATATCAGGGATCTGGCGGAAAGCGGCGTGGACTACGTGCTGTGTCTCCACCAGAGCTTCCGGGATACGTTGGATCTGTTTGCCAAATACGGCCTCGGTGCAATCGTGGTCGGTGCACTGCCCTCGAATTCGTATACCTACAGATCGTATCAGGCAAAACTGGAAAAGTTTGTGGATCATCCTGCTATCTGGGGGATCTACTTTGCCGATGAACCTACTGCCGTGTATTTCCCCGAGATGGGACAGGAATTCGGATGGGTCAGGGAACTTATGCCAGAGGAGCTGATCTATGTAAACCTGTTCCCTTACGGAGCATCCACAGCGCAGAGCGAGGCGGACAGATATAACAGCGATCTGGGAACTATGTCGTACGAGGAATATATTGAAGCATACTGCCAGTATTTCAATTCCGAGTTCATCTGCTTCGACTACTATCCCTACAGTTACTCGAAACAGAACTTTGATGTGGGTCTGTCCAAGTATTACGAAAACTTCCGGATCGTGAAGAGAGCCTGTGACAAAACGGGCAGGGGGCTGTGGTTTGTGGGTCAGGTAAACTCCAGCAGACCCCATACCTTCATCAGCACAAACCAGATCCGCTTCCAGGCCTTCACCGGCATGACCTTCGGTGTTGAAAATATCGAATGGGCCTGTTACAGCGCCGGCTGGTGGTACAACCAGATTGTGGATGAGGACGGCAATAAGACCGAACAGTATGATAAAATGAAAACGGTCAACTGGGAAATCCATACCATAGCGGAAGAATACATGAAGTACCGCAACGTGACCACCCATTTCGTGGGATTCGATCCGGAAAGCAAGGCTATGACAGAGTATCTGACCTGTGCACCCGTGGAGAGCCTGACTACGGAGGTTTTTGCCGATGTACGTTCGGACAACGGCGCACCTCTTGTGATCGGGGAAATGGTATCCCGGCATGAAGACGGCTCCCATGCGCTGATGATCTGCGCTTCCGACGACCCGTATGACGTGAACAATCAATCCTACAATATAGTATTCCGAGCGGATAACCGGAGTGTCCGGGCTATCGGCGGAAACGGTGACATTCCCGTATCAAAGCTGGCAGACGGATCTTATTCCGTGCCGATTTCTTCCAACGCAGGTATGTTGATCATAGCGGAATAAAAGATAGTAAGATCTTTACAGGAGGACAAATATGAATACACGAATGAACAGAAGCAAGCTGCACATAGGTGCATATTTATTGCAGGCGTATGCAAGAACGGAAGAGCACGTCAAAGATGTTGCGGAAAGCGGCGTGGACCACATTATTTACGTACACAGCGGTGCTTATGAAACCTTTGACTTGTTCGAGAAATACGGCCTCGGCGTTGTTACATGGGGACCGCTTCCTCACTGGGGCGGACCGGGCTACGGCTATGTGGGCAGAATGGAAGAAAAATTCCCGATGTCCTGCTATACGGACCCAGCGGCAGCATATAAAGATCACCCGGCTGTGTGGGGCATAGATATAGGGGATGAACCCAATTCTTTGGATTTCCCGTATATCGGTAAGATTGTCAGTGCCGTCAATGCCATGTACCCGAACCAGTTTCCGTATCTGAATCTGTATCCCAATTACGCAACGGTGGTGGAAAATTCAGAGGATGAAATCAAAAGCGATCTGGGAACAATGACGTATAAAGAATATATTGACAGATATTGTGCCTATGTTCCCACGGATTACATCAGTTTCGATTTCTATCTCTACTATGGCATGAAGGATAAGAATTATCCCGAATACGGATTGGGAGTTGCGGACTATTACGAGAATCTGCGGTTGGTATCGGAAGCCTGCAGAAACACCGGACGCAGTTTGTGGCTTGTGGCACAGCTCAATTCTCCGGTTCCGGAAGTGTTCACCAGTCTGAATCAGATGCGTTTTCAGGCCTTTACTGCCATGTCATTCGGCGTGGAGAATATCATGTGGGGCTGTTATACTGCCGGCTGGTGGACAAACCAGGTGCTGGACGAGCAGGGAAACAAAACGGAACAATATGAAAAACTGAAACAGGTAAATAAAGAGATTCGTACACTGGCGGATGAATATATGAAATTCCGCAATGTATATACGCATTTTGTAGGCCTTGATACCCTTTCCTATTTCCATTTTGTACAAGAGAAGCTGAATCAGGAAAGCAAGGACAGCGTGAATACCGGCGTGTTCCTGGACGTGAAAGCGGACAATGGCGCAGCTCTGACGATCGGCCAGATGGTATCCCGGAATAACGACGGTTCTCATGCGCTGATGATCTGCGCTTCCGATGATCCGTACGATTTTGAAAATCAATCCTACAATATCGTATTCCGTGTAAATAACCGGAATGTCCGGGCCATCGGCGGAAACGGTGACATTCCCGTAACAAAGCTGGAAGACGGTTCTTATTCCGTGCCGATTTCTTCCAATCTGGGCGTGCTGATCGTAGCGGAATGAACAGGACAAAAATGTAACCGCAGCATGAAGGAGAATAAATCATGTACGGGAGAATGAACAGTGAGCGGCTGCAGATCGGCATTTACTGCCTGGCCGCTTATGCAAGAACGGACGAGCATATCCGCGATGCGGCAGAAAGCGGTCTGGATTTCTTTGTGGATGTGCCCTATGACCGCGCGATGCTGGATAAATTCCAGAAATACGGACTGGGCGCCCTTGTAACCGGAGTCTGTCACATCGACTTTGCATCCAGGGATCCGGAAGGCAAATCCCGGGACATCTACAAGATGGAGATTTACAGAAAATCCGTGGAATCCTTTGCGGATCATCCGGCGATCTGGGGCATTGACCTGGGTGACGAGCCCTCCGCTATGCTGTATCCCTTTATCGGACAGGTAGTGGATTATGTAAGGGACCATTTCCCCCATCAGTTCCCCAGCCTGAATCTGCTGCCCACCTATGCGGATCCTGCGGAGAGTCCGGAACAGATACCGGAAAGCCAGCTGGGTGCCATGTCCTATAAGGATTATATCGACCAGTACTGCCGGTACGTTCCCTGCCAGCATATCTGCTATGACCACTATCCCTATAATGCCGACTATAAGAAGTCCAAAACGGACTACAGCGAACGTATTAACGAATATTACGAAAACCTGCGCATCGTAGAAGATGCCTGCCGTAGTACCGGACGTCGTCATTGGTTGGTGGTACAGGTCAATACGAAATTCCCCGATGTATACGACATCAGTCTGAACCGTATGCGCTTCCAGGCCTTCAGCGGCATGGCCTTTGGTGTGGAAACCATCATCTGGGCCTGCTATACCGCCGGTTGGTGGCAGCAGAATATCTTAGACAAGGACGGTAACAAGACAGCGCAGTACGATAAGATGAAGCAGGTGAATAAGGAAATCCACACCATCGGTGAAGAATACATGAAGTACCGCAATGTGGCAACCCATTTCGTCGGCTTTGAAGGCCACCCTGACATCCGCAATGTCAATGCCGAACCTGTGGAAAGTCTGGATACCGGTGTGTTCATGGGCGTGCGTATGGATAACGGCTCGCCTCTGCTGGTCGGCCAGATGGTATCCCGCCGCGACGAGGACGGCTATGCCCTGATGATCTGCGCCGCCGACGATACCCACGATATTGACAATACCTCCGGCTACGTAACCTTCCGCTGCCGCAGCAGAAGCGTAATGGCATACGGCGGTAACGGCAAGATCAACGTGATCCGGAACGAAGACGGTTCCTATGCGATCCCGATCCATTCCTGCGAAGGTATCCTGATTACAGCCCGGTAATTCCGCCGGAAACATGAACGACCCGCCGCAAAGGACGGCAGAAGGAGTAAAATATGAGCAAGCGCATGAAAAAAGACCACCTGTATATCGGTGTGCATCATCTGCACAGCTATGCACATACCGAACAGCACGTCCGTGATGTAGCGGATGCAGGTGTGGAATTTGTCGTGGAACTGAACCAGGGTTACCGTAAAACCTTTGATTTGTTCCATAAGTACGGCATCGGGGTCATTGTTACCGATGTTATTCCCAAGTGGGGCGGCCCGGGATACGGCTATATCGGACGGATGGAAGAAAAATTTCCCAGAGACGTATACGAACAGGGCGTGCAGAAGTTCAAGGATCACCCGGCTATCTGGGGCCTGCTTTTCTGCGATGAACCCAATGCAATGGACTTTAAGTACATGGGCGAAATGGTGGACTACGTAAACAGAAACAGCGCCAACCAGTTTGCCTATCTGAATCTGTACCCGAACTACGCCCTGACCTGCCGGAATACCGAGAGTCAGATCCAGAGCCAGCTCGGTACGGAATCTTACGAACAGTATATCGAAGATTACTGCAAATACATCCCGACCGATTACATCAGCTTCGACTATTATGCCTACGGCCGCGGCCTGCGCTACAGTAAGGATGAACCGAATGAAGGAATCGCCTTCCTGTATGAAAACCTGCGTGTAGTTGCCGATGCCTGCCGCAAAACCGGACGGAGCCTGTGGTTTATAGGTCAGGTCAACTCCTACTTCCCGGAAGTGTTCACCACCACCAACCAGATCCGCTTCCAGGCCTTTGCCGCTATGGCGTTCGGCGTGGAGGTCATCCAGTGGGGCTGCTACACTACCGGCTGGTGGACGAACCAGATTCTGGACGCCGATGGCAACAAGACCGAACAGTATGAAAAGATGA
Source organism: Oscillospiraceae bacterium (assembly GCA_015063745.1). Classification (GTDB taxonomy): domain Bacteria; phylum Bacillota; class Clostridia; order Oscillospirales; family CAG-272; genus UMGS1696. Next base: position 21,182 of record SVTO01000044.1, read on the forward strand.
AGAAGGTCAACTGGGAAGTACGTGCTATGGCGGATGAATATATGAAGTACCGCAATACGGCAACGCATTTCGTTGGCTTCAAGAACAGCCCGGATGTGGTCGGACTGAACCAGGAAATCCTGGAAAGCCTGAACACCGGCGTATTCTTCGATGTGAAAGCCGATAATGACGCATCTCTGGTAATCGGTCAGATGGTTTCCAAGAGCGGCGACGGTTCTCAGGCACTGATGATCCTCGCAGCCGATGACTCCCATGACCTTGGTGGACAGTCCTATAATATCAACTTCCGCGCGAACAAGGGTGCGGTCAACGCATTCGGCGGAGAAGGCAGAGTGCCTGTGACAAAGCTGGAAGACGGTTCCTATTCCGTGCCGATTTGCTCCAATGCAGGTGTGCTGATCACTATTGATTGAATATAAACAAAAGAATCTCTGTCGTGCACAAAACGGCAGAGATTCTTTTGTGAAAAAAGTCTAAAAACTTTTAAAAAAGGTATTGACAACTGTGGAAGGATATGGTATAATAACAGGGCTGTCGAGGGAAGCCTGAAAGGGTTCCGGAATCACCCGAAAAAACTTGAAAAAAGTTTTAAAAAAGGTATTGACAAAGGAGCGACAGTGTGGTATAATAAACAAGCTGTCACCGAGAGGGACGGCGATCAAAGCTCA
>SVTO01000045.1 GCA_015063745.1 Oscillospiraceae bacterium
TTTACAACTCGCAGAGGATTCAGTTCAAAACAAAACTGACACCGGTTGAATTCCGATGCCAGTTTATCGCTTGATTTGCTATCTTGGTGTTTTTTTGTGCTGTCTGTTTATTTTGGGGCGGTTTAGTCGGCGGGATATGCGTGTCTTTTTTCTACGGACGGATCAGCGCGGCGGAAGAGGGGCGGGATACGTCCGCTTCCTTTTCTGTGGTAAATACGGATTCCACACGGCGGCGGCAGCAGGCAGGAGAGTACAGCCAGTTGTCCATATGACGGCATCCCGGCTCGATCCGGTACCGCAGGGGCATGGACGGCGGCGGGTCACAGGTGTCGATCATGACCAGCTTGATCTTCATCCGCTCGGGTATGATGCTTTTGATGTACACGGAACAGCCGTCACCGGGCAGGCAGTCCTCTCTGTATTCCGCCAGACCCGCAAGATTCGGGGCAAGCTCCACGAATATGCCGTATTCTTCAATGGATCGCACAATCCCCGTGACCGTCTGGGATTCGCTGAACCGGGCGGCGTTTTCTTCCCATGTGCCGAGCAGTTCCCTGTGGCTCATGTAAATCCGCCCCGTTTCCCGGTCGATCTGCCGGACCACCGACAAAATAAAATCCCCCGGCGCAAACCGATCCCGCGGATGGGCAATCCGGGACACGGAAATGCAGTCCACGGTAATCAGGGATACGATGCCCGCGCCGATGTCCACAAATGCACCGAAATTTTCCAGATGGGTCACTCTGGCCGGAATGATGTCCCCCGTGCGGAGACTGCCGATGAACTGCTCCGTACATTCCTTCTGCGCCGCTTTCCGGGACAGGCGTACAACGGTTTCGCCGTTTCCGTTCCGTTCAAATCCCGTCACCCGGCACTGTACCGGCTTTCCCACTCTGGTGATGATGGCAATATCCTTCACCGGACTTCCGTCGGCCAGATAGCAGACCTCCTCACGGGGAATGATCCCCCGGATGCCGCCGCCCAGCTCCACCTGCAGATCCATGGTCCGGCAGTCACACAGCACCGCCTGGGCTTCGATGATCTTCCCCTGCGTCATGGCACTCTCCAGACCGCGCATACTGCCCGTCAGGTATTTGTTTTCCGCGGCGGCCGGGTGGAGATCTTTGTACGGGTACTGGTGCGGCAGGGTCAGGGCGCCTTCGGGATAATAGGTAATTTGTTCCGTCATTTCTGTGGGATTCCTTTCTGTTGCTTCGTTTTCACGGTAAGTTCGTTTGCTCTATTCTATGTGGGATTTCCCCGCGTATGACCGGTTTTTCCGGGAAAACAAAAAATACAGACCGACCACGGACACATTTTGTGCCCCTCAGTCAGTCTGTATTTTTTATTTCTGTTTCTTTACGCCGCCGTTTCCGCATCCATGGGCGGGATGTAGTTCAGGTATTCCATGATCTGTCCGTACAGCTCGTTTTCCATGATATACACGATCGAGGATTTGGGCAGGGTGTAGTAAACCCCGCTTCCGTCCGGTGCCGCACTGCCGAAATATACCTTCGCGGCGGCATCCATAAACGTACTCTGCGCATTTCCCGACGCATCCGTAACATCCACGGATTTCTTATAGTTCACCGTAATGCCGGATGCTTCGTTTATGCCGTACACATCTGCCATTTCAGCAGCATCGGCATGGTAATCCACCCAGTCGGTGCAGTTCAGTGCACCATACAGGCTGTACAGCTCCGCCATATCATCCGTATCGGCTACGGTTTTGCCTTCACCGTCCGCACCGGTCACGGTGATGTTCAGCAGATATTCGCTGTTTATATCCGTCACCGGCGTATCCAGCACGAGCAGATCCGCTTCGGTATACTGAAAATACGGCAGGAGGCCTTCGGAGATCATGTAGATCTTACCGTCGTCGTTCATGAAATAATACTCGCCGTTGAAGCTGTTCCGGTCGCCGATGGCATAACGGTAGGTGGTATTGCCGTTATAGGTGATCCGGATCTCATAAAGCGGTGTGTCCAGACCGTAGTCCGCCGCAGTGCCCTCCTCCACGGCACGGGATGCGCCGATTTTGGAGATTGCCGCGGCCATGGTGAACACCGTTTCCTGATTCAGCGGAAAGTCCGCATCCCTGGCATATACCCATGTGCTGCCGCTTCTGGTGAAGGTGATCCACTCACCCTCTCCCGCACGGTAGGAAAGCTCCGTTGCCTGATTGCTGTCCAGTTCCGCCACCATGATCACCGCAGCGGCTGCCTGTTCTTCTGCCAGACGGTCCGCTTCCGCTTTGTCGTTGGCGGCAGAAAGAACGGCATATCCGATGGCAAGGACACACATGATGCCCACAAGAATCATCAGCGGCAGAGCCTTGTTTTTCTTTTTTCTGCGCTGCAGATTGGTATTATCCGTCACGTCGTCCTCCTCAGCGCTTTCTTCTCCGGAACCAGATCACAAAGCCGATGGCCAGAATACCGATGGGCAGGACGAATACCGTAACCGTGCTCCACAGGCTGACCTGTCCGGCATCCAGAAGCAGGGGTTCCACCTGCAGCTGCTTGGCCAGAATGGAGAGATTGATCTTGTTTTCCGCCATCCAGTTGACACTGCCCATGAACACATCGGAGTTGCCGCCGGATACGTAATAGTCCGCCTGTTCATCGGTGATGGAGGGAGAGGAGTACCATACAAACTTATATTCTTCACTTCTCGTACCGTCCGCCGCACCGTGCACAGCCGCACCCACATAGCTCATGCCGGTCACATCGCCCGCTTCCTTTTCCCATGTGGTTGCCTTGCCGGAGAGAATGTCCTTGATATAGGCGGAAGAGGAGGTTGCGAGCATCGGAATCACCGTGCCGTTTCCCGTTCCGTTGTCCACGATGCCGTGGGCCATATCCATCAGCACATACTGAGTGGATTCGGAGGCGAGGGACAGGGGGCCTTCATACCGGGAGCCGAAGGAAGGCAGGAGGGTGTAGGGATAACCGGTGTAATTGCTGCGGTTTCCTTCCACGATGATGCCGTCCAGGGATTCCAGACCCATTTCCTTGGTCAGCGCCGCCAGATTCGGCATCAGGGATTCGCTGTAATGGTTGTATGCCGTTACCAGAATGATATTGCCGCCCTGAGCCAGGTATTCCCAGAGCATAACCCGCTCATCATCGTTGATATCCGAGGTAGGATTGTTGATCAGAATAGCGGAGCAGTCGGCGGGAATGGCATCCAGGGTCAGCAGGGACATATCCGCCAGTACGATATTTTCCGCCGTTACGTAGCCCCGGTAGGCTGCGGACAGAGCCGTTTCTCCATGACCGGTCAGGCTGTACAGCACCGGCAGATCCGCACGGGAAACATAGTCCACTGCGGTGGTCAGAGCAAATTCGCCGTTGAAATAGGGAGTACCCGTGGGCTGTACGCCGTAGTACATGTAGTAATAATATTCTTCTTCGGAATATTCCACGGTGTAGATATTATAATAGTCCACCACGTAGGAGCGGATGTCACTCTCCACGATCACGCTGTTGGGACTGACGGTTTCAGAGGTGTATTTGCTGATGAAGGTCGGGTTGGTGGCAGGGTCGATGGTATCCACACGGATGCGGCTGCTCATGGATTCGTACCGTTCCATCAGGGTCAGAATGGCAGAGTCCTCCGTACCCCGTTCCGCAACCAGATACATCCGGATATCCGTATCCAGTCCCGCCAGTACCGCTTCCGTTTCATCCCCCACGGTGTACAGCTGACGGGAGCTGCAGTCGATCTTGATAAAGGATGCGGGAAGCTCGGACACAAACAGGTTCACCAGTACGCAGATCACGATCACAACCGCGGTCATGGTGATGCTGAAGGAACCGATTTTCAGGGCTTTCCGGTTCTGGCCGGAGGAAGATTTTTTCATATTTTTGTTTTCCGTATTCATATCTCAAATCTCCTTTCCGCTCAGGACCAGCGTTTCTTTTCCATGGACTGCACGGTCAGGTAGACAAACAGTGCGATCACGGTCAGGTAATATACGATTGCCGTTACGTCAAAAATACCGTTGACAAAGGACTGCAGTCTGTCGAACAGGGCCAGCGCCTTCAGCAGATCCGGGATCCGGCCGGCAAACAGCGTGCTGTCCACAAAATACAGCAGGGTGGTCAGCAGAGCCAGAATGGCGGTGATCCCCACGGCAAGGGCGGAATTTTTGGTCATGACATTCACGATCAGGCCGATGAGCACGGTGATCACAAGAAAACCCGCAAAGGATGCGCCGGAGGTTGCGGGAATCAGACCCGCAATACCGGACATCAGGTAGGTCAGCAGCAGAACCGCCACGCTGATTACCGCCGCGATCACCTGGCTTTCCGTCAGGGAGGAAATGAACATACAAACCGCAATCAGCGAACAGCCCAGCAGGAAGAAGGCCAGAATGGAGCCGTATGCGCTGGCCAGCGTTACCGTGCCGTAGAGGGACAGGATCAGCGGGTAGAAGCACATGATGCCGATGGGTACGGCAAGGACCGTTACCATGGCCAGATACTTCGCCATAACCACTTCGGTCAGACTGACGGGAAGGGCGTATAACAGCTGATCCGTTTTCGCGTGCTTTTCTTCCGCCAGGGAGCGCATGGTCAGAACAGGCACGGCGATCATGTAAACAAGCAGGATACCGGACAGGGTGTATTCAAAGTTCGGGTAGCCGCCGGTCAGGTTGTAGACGGTCATATAAATGCCGGTCATCAGCAGCAGGAAGGCGATGAAAAGTGCGCCCGTCATACCGCAGAAATGGGATTTCAGTTCTCTTCTGTAAATCGCAGACATTTGCTTTTCCCCCTCCCTTCTCAGTTTCCGCCGAACAGAGGCTTGTAGTCCCCGTCGTCGCTTTTTTTGTCATTTGCTTTTTCATCCGGTTCTTCCGTCTGCTTTTCGGCCGGTTTTTCGGCAGGCGCAGCATCCGTACCGGCAAAGGAAACCGCGGACAGGATCTCTCCCGCATTCAGCATACCGTCATCGGCACCTGCATCCTTTGTGTCTCCCGTCAGCTCCAGGAATACTTTTTCCAGAGTAACTTCTTCGTAGTTCATGGCCACGATGGGCAGACGGTGTTCAGCAAAGCGGAAGAATACTTCTTCTCTGACATCCTTCCGGCCGTCCATGGTCAGACGCATATACACGCCGTTTTCCACAGCCCCGGTTTCCACCTCCGCAACACCTTCCACGGAAAGTGCCAGCTTTTCCGCCGTTTCCGCATCTGCTCTGACTTCCATGTCGATATAGCTTTTGCCTTCGTACAGGGTAGTCAGGTTTTCCAAGGTTTCGCTGGCCACGATCTGTCCGTGGGAAATGATGATCACGTAATCACAGACCGCGCTGATTTCGGTCAGAATATGGCTGGAGAGGATAACGGTATGATCCTTGCCCAGTTCCTTGATCAGATCGCGGATCTCGATGATCTGCAGGGGGTCAAGGCCAACGGTGGGTTCGTCCAGAATGATGACTTCGGGATCCCCCAGAATGGCCTGCGCAATACCCACGCGCTGTCTGTAACCCTTGGAGAGATTCTTGATCAGCCGGTTTTTTACATCCTGCAGGGCGGTCTTTTCGATGACCTGATCCACCGCACGGTACAGCTTCTCCCCCTTCAGTCCCTTGGCTCTGCCCACAAAATCCAGATATTCCTCGGGGGTCATATCGGTATACAGGGGCGGCAGCTCCGGCAGATAGCCGATGCACGCTTTGGCCTCGGTGGGATCCTCGTAAATGTCATAACCGTTGATCGTCACCTGTCCGGACGTTGCGGCAAGACAGCCGGTGATGATGTTCATGGTTGTGGACTTGCCCGCACCGTTGGGGCCGAGGAAGCCGTAGATCTTCCCTTTCTCCACCGTGAAGCTTACATCCCGCACCGCTTCAAAATCGCCGTACTTTTTCACAAGATTTTTTACTTCAATCAAAACGGATACCTCCAAATGTAATGCTGCATATCCCCGGTCATGCTGCCGGAAATATATGTCAGGTACTATTATAGCACGATTATCTGAACTTTTTTTGAACAAATGTAAGGTATTCTCTGATTTTTTTATCACAATTACAACTTTATGAAGATTCCTGCAGAACCGGACAGCTTTCCGGTTGAATTTTTCAATACTCAACGAGTCATTGATACAGACAACAACAGATTGATAATTGAAGTTTGGAGAATATATGCTATAATAGAATCGTAAGCTTACAAAATACTTTTTTGGAGGTACGATATGACAATTAAAATTGGTGCTATCATCAAAAAATTACGCACCGAAAACAATATAACCCAAGATACCCTTGCCACTGCCATCGGCGTAACGCCACAGGCTATTTCCCGTTGGGAATCCGAAGGCGGTTATCCCGACATTGAGCTTCTGCCCGCTCTTGCTGACTTCTTTGCCGTCAGTACGGATGAACTGCTTGGGTACAAGATTTCTGAAAGAGAACAAGAACTTGCGGACATCAAGAAGGAGATGGCGCGTATTGCAGAGGTTGGTTCTATCGAAGAACAGGTTGCTTATGCCAGAAATGCGTATGCTCGTTATCCGAACGATTATGAAATTCGTGACTATCTTGCAGGTAGCTTGTATTTTGTATGGCAAGAAACTCAAGATGAGGCTCTTTTTAAGGAGATCGAAGTACTCCTTGAATCAGTAGCAAACGAGTGTACCGATGAAAATACACGCTACAACTCTATCAACACGCTTATCCTACTGTATGGCAAAGTCAAGCAGTATGATAAAGCAACCGTGTGGGCAAATCGGTTGACACCTATGAAATACTGCCGTGAAACAGCACTGTCTAATGGAATCGGTGACGAAAAAACAAAATTCTACATTCAGGATGAAATCGATAAGTTGACAGATGGTTTGGGACTCGCTATTCGAAATCTTGTACTGAACAAAGATCTTCCTAATGATCCGTCCACGTGGGACAGAAAAATCGAAATGCTGAAGACTGCCAATAAACTGTATCGGATGATTTACGGCGATAATCTGATGTACCATCATGACCGCCTTGCTTTCAACCACTGGCTGATTTCCACCTATCAGATCGCGCAGGGCAAAGTGGACGCAACCCTTGCTTCCCTTGAAACAATGTGTTATCATTCTATAGAGCACGACAAGTCATATATCAACGATCGCGGGAAGTATTTTTCATCCATCTTCACCGATCAGCTGATCTATCCTGAGCCGAACAAGGATTTTCATGAACTCACTGAGCATACGAACTGCTGGCATATGAGCGACAGATTACAGCACAGCCGTTACGACTGCATCCGTGACAATCCGCGGTTTGCAGCCGTTCTGGAAACCTTGGCGGAATATGCCAGATAACCGGTTTACACGAATATACCGTTGAATATTCCATAAGGGAGGTGTTTTGCCTCCCTTTTCTTACTGTTTCCCCGGTGCCCCCCAAGTTCACAAAAAAATTCACATAACACGGTTGCAAAATGACAGGTTCTGTTGTATAATAAATAAATAAGTATAATTTCAGACAAATATGATTATTTACAGTCTGTTTCCGGAACAGAACGGAAACGGGAAAGGTACGGTATCATACAGGATGAGCAGAGACATCGGTATTGATCTGGGAACCGCCACGGTTCTTGTCTATGTCAAGGGCAAGGGTATCGTGATCAAGGAGCCCTCCGTTGTTGCAATTGATAAAAATACAGATAAAATCTTGAAATTCGGCAGAGAGGCGCAGCTGATGCTTGGGAGAACCCCCGGAAACATCACCGCCATCCGCCCTCTCCGTGACGGTGTGATCACGCAGTATGACATCACACAGAAAATGATACAGCATTTTATTAAAAAGACCGGGGGAGCCATGCTCTTCAAGCCCCGCGTCATTATTTGCGTCCCCAGCGGCATCACCGAAGTGGAAGAACGTGCGGTTGTGGATGCGGCTACTCAGGCGGGTGCCAAGCGGACCTACCTGATCGAAGAACCGGTCGCGGCGGCCATCGGTGCGGGGCTGGATATTTCCGGTCCCAACGGTCACATGGTCGTGGACATCGGCGGCGGTACGACGGATATTGCTGTACTCTCCCTCGGCGGCGTGGTGGTTTCGGAATCCATCAAGGTGGCCGGGGATAAGTTTGACGAGGCCATCATACGTTATGTCAGACGGAAGCACAATGTCCTCATCGGCGAACGTACGGCGGAAGAAATCAAGATCCGCATCGGCGGTGCCTGGGGCAGAGAAGAAAACCGTTTCCTCGATGTGAAAGGCCGCTGTCTTGTACAGGGTCTGCCCCGTATGGTACGCATTTCCTCCGCGGAGATCCCCGATGCGCTGGAAGAACCCATTACCGCCATCATCGAAGCGGTATGCTCCGTCATTGAACGTACCCCTCCGGAACTCATCGGCGATATTCTCCACAACGGTATCGTCATGACCGGCGGTGGCAGTCTGCTCTACGGTCTGGACCGGCTGATTGCCTATGCAACCGGCATCCGTACCAGAGTAGCGGACAAGGCGGTATCCTGCGTGGCCATCGGTACCGGCCGCAGTCTGGAACATCTCTCCAGTCTCCCGGAAGGCGCAGTCAATCTGTCCCGTCAGAGAGAAATCCGCTGAACACACCGCAACCTCTCCAGAATCATGTCGCAACCGTCGGCAGAAAGGTTTACATAATGAAAAAACAGATTACTAAGACGATTTCCTCACTGTATCTCCATACACCGGACGCCTGTCTGGATCTGGCTACACTGGAACGATTCCGCTGTCTTCTGACGGAGTGTTTCGATGTGGAACTGCTGCCCGAAAAACGGGAGGAAGAATGGGTATGTACGCTGATGATCGAGAAAGATATCGATCCCATGTCCTATACCGTTTCCGTTACCGTTCCCTTCCGTGAGATCCGTATCGAAGCCGGCTCCTCTGCGGCAGTATGGGAAGGCGCCGCTTATTTCCTTTCCTTCTTCGGCACAGCACCGAAAGCGGAAGTCGCCAAGCAGTCCCTGGTTTGCTACTCCTATGCCTACACCAGAAACATCCGGGAAAATCCCGTGGACAACAGCCGCATCATTCCGGTATTCCGTTCCGAAAAGGAAACCGAAATGCTGCCCGCCGATGCCGCACATACCGATGCCCTGTCCCCCGACTGGCTCTCCGGTCTGATTATCGGGGAAATCAATCTGGCCGTATGTGCCTCCGATGCCTCCTTCCGTACCGCATCCGCTCTGGTGGATTTCTACGCCTCCGTGGGTGTGAACTGCATCTGGCTCTGCCCCGTCAACAATCGGGACAAAATAGGTGACGGCTACACCAACCGCGGCCCGCATACCATTGATTTTGATTATACCGCCACCCACGAAGCCTCCGACGGCTGGACCGTGGTGCGCAAGTTTATAGATTACGCCCACCGCAAACAGATCAGAGTTCTGCTGGATGTGGTTTCCTCCGGTGTTATGGTCGGTTCTCCCGTATGTGCCGGTCATCCCGAATGGTTCCTGCCCGCCGAGGGAAAAATCAGACCCTTCAATTGGGAAAACGAGTCCCTGCAGAAGTGGTTTGCGGATATGATCGTGGAAAACGTACTCTTTACCCATGCCGACGGCTGCCGCTGTAGCGGTGAACCCTGCGGTGCGGGATATGCGGTATGGGCTGAGATCCGCCGCAGACTGTACGAAAGCGGTCACAAAATCATGCTCATGTCCGAGTATCCCACCGAAAGAAACGGTGTCTTCGACATGGAACAGAAGGGGATTGTCGGAAATGTTCCCTCTCCCTTCTTAAACGGCACGGATCTGGCAGAAAGCGTTCGTTCCGGTGCCTGCATCGGTATACAGGACAAATACGAAAACGGCGGTACCGCACGGTATTACGCCAACTGCATCACCGATCACAACGGCCCCAGAAGTGCCAACAAAAGCCGTATTCAGATGGGGTATCATGGTATTTTTGCCCCCTTTATCCCGATCTGGTTCTTCGGTGACGAATTCGGTCAGGCCACTGCGGAAACCGGCAGAGTATACGATTCCCCCATTGATCTGAGCCTGATGGAAGTACCGAGAAACCGTTTCTTCTTTGAAGATGTCAAGCGCATGATCCGCATCCGCCGTACGCTGCACGATGTTTTCGACAACTACCCGGCCGATCACAGAGATGCCAACATCGTCTCCGTACCCGTGCAGACTGCCGACCATTCCGTAACGCCCATCAACGGGTATCTGCGTTATTCCGACCGCAGAGGTATTCTCGTAATTCCCTCCATTGTGGACGGCGTGTACGGCTGCTCCATCCCCATGGATGTTCTGCCCTGCGATGCCGCTTCCCAGGTCTGCATCACCGACCTTGTGACCGATCATGTAGTGGTACAGGGAACGGCCGACGAGGTTCCCCATCTGCTCATGCCCTTATTCAAGAACCGTATCGGTATCTTCCTGATCGACGTTCTCCCCATGTAAACAAGTGAGGCCTTTTATGGATACAACGATACAAAGTGACCGCAGGGATTTCCGGCGCGGATTCTTCCGGATGCTGCTTGTGATCGCTCTGCAGAATGTGATTGTCTACGGTGTAAGCTTACTGGACAACATCATGCTGGGCGGGTACACGGAGCTGGCTCTTTCCGGTGTGGCGCTGGTAAATCAGGTACAGTTTCTGCTGCAGATGCTCATCGGCGGTGTGGCAGACGGTACCATCGTCATTGCTTCCCGTTTCTGGGGCGAAAAAGATCCGGCCAGCATCAAGCGGACTGCCAACATTGCCCTGCGTGCGGGACTGGCCATTGCCGCGGTCATGTTTCTCTTTGCCTTCTTCGCACCCCATGCCGTGCTCGGTATTCTGACCGACAAGGAGCACGTGATTGCGGAAGGTGTGAAGTATATGCGCATCATCTGCTTCTCCTACTTCTTCTTCGCCGGCACGCAGGTACTGCTCGGTATGCTGCGCAGTGCGGAGACTGCTTTTGTGGGATTCATCAATTCCCTGGCGGCCCTGTTCTGCAACGGTATTCTGAACTACGGTCTGATCTACGGTAATCTGGGTATGCCGGAAATGGGTGTCAGAGGTGCGGCTATTGCCACGCTGATCTCCCGGATTCTGGAATTCCTCATTGTAGTGATCTATCTGGCGTTCTTCGACCGGAAGCTGCACGTGAAGCTGAAGGATTTTCTCACCCTGCACATAGATATGGAGATCTTCCGGAAGTTCATCAAGGTCAGCCTGCCCGTCGTCCTCTCCGGCGGTTCCTGGGGGATCGCGCAGGCCATGCAGACCGCCATTCTGGGGCGTCTGGAAGAATCGGTCATCTCCGCCAACAGCATTGCGACCACGGTATTTTCGATCATGTCCGTGGTGGTCTACGGTGCGGCTGCGGCTACATCCGTTATGATCGGCAAATCCCTCGGACAGTGGAAAAGCGAAAACCGTCCGGAAGAGGAACGCATGACGGAAATCAAGCACCGCGCACGCTGGCTGCAGGTCGTATATCTGATCATCGGTGTTCTCACGGGTATTGCCCTCTTCATTATGAAGGACATCATCATTGCCGCTTATAATATCTCCCCCGAAACCAGAGAAATGGCTGTGCTGTTCATGACCGTTCTCTCCGTCACCGTTGTGGGTACATCCTACCAGATGACCTCCCTCACCGGTATCGTAAGAGGCGGCGGCGACACCAAATTCGTCCTGTTCAACGACATTATCTTCATGTGGGGCATCGTTCTTCCCTCCTCCTTCCTTGCGGCATTTGTACTGGAGCTGCATCCGCTTTTTGTGTTCATGTGTCTCAAGAGCGATCAGATTCTGAAATGCATTGTGGCCGTTGTGAAGGTGAACCGGTTCCGCTGGATCAAGAAAATATAATGTAATGAAAAATGCTGCTGTCTGTAATACGGTTTACATACAGCAGCATTTCTGTATTTGCCGCAGCGTTTTTGCCTTTGTGCACTTTGCAAAAAAAAGAAAAAGTTTTTGGGCAAAATGTCAATTGACTAAAAAGACATATCTTTGTATACTATACTATAGTATGCTATAAACAACCTATTTTAAGGAGAAAATCATCGTGAAAAAAATTCTTTTGGCTTTATTGACCGGTGCGCTGGTGCTTTGCGGATGCAATAACACAACCACCGACGAAACAGATGCAAATGAATCCGGAATCACCGAAGAAACCCCGGCGGAAACCGAAGCTGTACCTGAAATAACCTTTGTAACCTACGAAGAGTTCGGCGCTGTCGGTGATGGCGTAACCAACGATTACGAAGCCATCCGTGCCGCACACAGACACGCCAATGACAACAACCTCCCCGTACGTGCCAAGGACGATGCCGTTTACTATATCGGCGAAGCGGAGGACTCCATTTCCGTCAAAACCAGTACGGACTGGGGGAACGCTCATTTCATCATTGATGATAAGGGGCTGGAGAATATCTATGCCGATATTTTCCGCGTAGAATCCATGGTTCGTCCCTATTCCATCGAACTGACCTCCCTGACCAAGGATCAGACAAACATCGGCATTACACTTGAGTCCGACTGTATGCTGTATCTGATGGATTCCAACACCAAGCGATACACAAACCGTGACAGTGAAGGGGAAATCCGGAAGTATTCCTATCAGCAGGATGCAATTTATGTATATGCGGACGGTACGATCCATCCCAAGACCACCATTGACTGGGATTATGAGCAGTTCACCGAAATCACCGCCTACCCGATCCCCGACGAAACCCTTTATCTGACCGGCGGTTATTTTACCACCCTCGAACCGGATGAAGCTTATGACGGTCAAATAAGACGCGGTATTCTGATCATACGTTCCAACACCGTTGTGGACGGTCTGGTACACACACTGGTTGAAGGAGAAGTTCCCGCCCATTGTTCCGGCTTCCTCCGTGTGGAAAGCTGTGCCAACGTAGAAATCAACAATACCCAGCTGACTGCCCGCCGTTTCAGAGGTCAGGACAGCGGCAATGACAGCGACGAATTCCGTTTTGAATCCTGTTGCAACCTGACTGTAAACAATATGCAGCAGCTGAACGACATTACGGATACCGGTCTGTGGGGCGTTACGGTTTCCAACTGGACCAAGAACGTATCCTTCGACAACTGCACACTGAACCGTATTGATGCGCACCAAAGCCTGACCAATCTCACCGTTACCAACTGCAATCTGGGTTATACCGGCATCAACGTAGTAGGCGGCGGTACACTTTATGTGGAAAACTGCACTTCCACCAGACCGCACATGGTATCTTTCCGCAGCGACTACGGCGGAATCTGGGATGGGGATGTGATCATCAAGAACTGCACCCTGATCCCCACCGTATGGGTAGACTATGACACCATCCCGTGGACAGGTATCGAAATCATCGGCAGCAGCAGCACCGAAACAAACGACTGGGGATTTGAAAGCATTTTCACCCGCAGTGTAACCATCGAAGGTCTGCACATCGAAAATCCCGAAAATATCACAGATATCAATGTGTTCTCTTCTCCCAGCTCGAACTACCACAGCGAAAGTGCTTTCAGAAGATGGAGAAAAGCCGGCGGCGAGATCAAGTACCCCTACATCATGCCGACAACGGTTTCCGTCAGCGGTATTTCCGTTGCCAACACCGAGAAAAACGGTGAGTTCGTATTGCGTATCAGCCCCAATGAATACATGTTCTTTGAACAGAACGATACGCAGTTCTACATTGACGGGGTTCTGCAGGAAAATTAAATGTGATAGCAAAAATGGCGTGTCGCATTTACGTTGAAAAACGCAATTTGCGGCACGCCATTTTTGCTTTGAGTTGTGATATAGTTCTTCTTTTTTCCTTTAGCGAGGAAAAAAGAAGCAAAAAAGGAACTTTTTTATGTATCCTGGGTATTTCGAACTCTGCGGAGCTCGACGAGGGACTCTGTCCCTTCGATCCCTGCCAACTTTTGAAAAAGTTGGATCAAAACTTTTTGGCTTGCGACAGACACGTTTCTTTTATTCACGATTCGTCAGTCTGTCCCCGATCGCTTTCACACGCACCGGATCTACCTTCACCACGCGGCGGTCGTAGCTGACAAGGCCATTGGTTTCTTCCTCAATATCGGAAAGTTGGGTATACACCGCCCCGCACAGGCCTTTTTTTGCAGCAGGCAGGATCTCCTCCTCATACAGCCGTACAAAGGCATCCTCGAAGGTTTCCCGATCCTTGAAGAAGCGGTAGCCATATTCCTTGTCCGGATTGAAAATATGCCCTTCCGGACGGTAAACATAGCCGCCGAATTCGGAGAGGAACACCGGCTTTTTTCCCGGACGGAAGCGGAATTTTCTGAAATACACGTGTTCGCTGATCACGTCGCTTTCCACACCACCGAACCAGCCGGAGGCGGTATCGATGAACCGGCTGTCGTCCAGTTTGCGCAGGTGAGCGTACATATCGCTGCCGCAGAACTGTCCCCAGCCTTCGTTGAACACGGTCCAGCCGCAGACGGAGGGATGGTTCGCCAGCTGCTTCACGGCGGATTCCATGCCGGCAATGAACTTTTCACGGGTCAGCGGATCCTTATGCAGGTGCCGGTCGTTCCGTTTTTTCAATCCCACGGTGGGCAATGCCGAATCGCGGAGGAAGGAATAGTCGCCGTTGTTCACCATATCCTGCCAGACGATCATCCCCAGCCGGTCACATTCGGCGTAGAAAAAGGCAGGTTCGATTTTGATGTGCTTGCGCAGGGTATTGAAACCGAGATTTTTCGCAAGGAGAATATCGTTTGTATAGCCTGCGGGGGAAGCGGGGGTAAACAGGCCGTCGCTGTAATATCCCTGATCCAGCAATGCGTGGAAGAATATGGGCTTTCCGTTCAGGCACAGCCGCGGGATGCCGTCGATCTCCTTCGTTTCCAGCTTCCGCAGAGCGAAATAGGAACCCACAGTATCCTCGCCGGACTGAACGGTGAAATGATAGAGGCAGGGATTCTCCGGCGTCCAGCACACGGGATTTGCCGGGGAAACGATCGCTTTCCCCACCGTTACGGGCACGGTTTCGACACCGTCCGGGGTTTCCAAAGTCAGGATTCCATCCTCGATGCCGTGAACGGTGATCTCCGCTTTTTCCGTATCGCACCGAATCTCCAGAGACTGAATAAAGGTTTCCGGCACGCTTTCCAGCCAGACCGTCTGCCAGATACCCGACACGGGTGTATACCACATACCGCCGGGCTTGCGGCTTTGCTTGCCGTAGGGAAAAACAAAATCAGACAGGTGATCGGTTATCTTTACCATCAATGTATTTTCCGCCTGCAGGCAATCGGTGATATCGAAGGAAAAGGCCTCGTAACCGCCTTCGTGCCGGCCGATCGGTGTACCGTTGCACCACACCTCGGCAATCTGATCCGCCGCACCGAAATGCAGGATCACTCTGTCCTTCACGAATCCTTCCGGCAGAATGAAGGCTGTACGGTAATACAGGTATGCGTTTTCATCCGGGACACGGTGAATACCGGAGAGCAGGGATTCCGGCGGGAAAGGCACGCGGATCTGCTCGGAGAACTGTGCGGGGATTTCCGCGTCCGGCGATTCGGCGAAATCCCACATGCCGTTCAGGCAAAAGAAAGAATCTCTGACCAGCATGGGCCTTGGATAGATATTCCAGGGCTGTCCGTTCAGATTTTCACCCTCGGGTGTGTACAAGTCCATTTTGGATACCTCTTTTTCTGTTTACATTGGGAAACAATTGTGTTATAATATCCCCATACCATCATTCCATTCAGACAATACGGAGGCAGATTATGAAAATTATGACAGTCGGTACCGGCGGTTATGCATCGGTATATGTAAACGGACTGCTTGAAAATACGGATCCGTCCATTGAATATGTGGGTGCGGTGGAAAAGTATCCGGACACCTCCCCCGCCAAGGAAAAGCTGGACGAGGCCGGTATTCCGATCTACACTACCATGGAAGAATTCTTCGCCCGGCATACAGCGGATCTGACCATTATCTCCACGCCGACATTCCTCCACAGAGAACAGAGCATCTGTGCCCTTTCCCACGGTTCCTATGTCCTGTGTGAAAAGCCCGTTGCGCCCATGATCGGGGATGCCGAAGCCATGATGGCTGCGGAAAAGCAGTACGGAAAATTTATAGCCATCGGCTATCAGCTGGCATACAGCAAAGCCATCCGTTCCCTGAAAGCGGACATTCTCTCCGGTCTTTTCGGCAAGCCTCAGTCCCTGAAAACCATCATTTACGGACCGCGGAACCGTGGCTATTTTGCCCGCGGCGGCGGATGGGGCGGACGGATTTCCAAGGACGGATACATGATTCTGGATTCCGCAATATCCAATGCCTGTGCGCATTATGTTTTCAATATGTTCTACGTTCTGGGCAAATCCATGGACGAAAGCATTACACCCGCCCGGGTAAAGGCCGAATGTTTCCGCGGACACGAGATTGAAAACTTCGACACCTGTGTTATGCAGATGGAAACAGAGGATCACATCCCCCTGTTCTTCGCCACCAGCCATGCCACAGAGAACTGGCATTCCGTGGAATTTGAATTTTCCTTTGAAAAAGCGGCTATTCGGTATTCCATGAACGATCTGCCCACCGTTACCGCGGAATTCACCGACGGAAGCCGGAAGGAATACGGCAATCCTTTCGCGGGTGAGCTGATCAAGATGTACGATTCCCTGGAAGCCATTGCAAGCGGCACTGCACCGGTCTGCACGGTAAAAACCGCCGTATGCCATACAAAGCTGATCGAAGGGCTGTACAGGAACGTACCCATCGTGAATTTCCCCGCTGCACTGATACAGGAAAAGGAAGACGATGACCGTCCGTATGTCTATGGGCTGGACGAACTTCTGAACACCGCCTATGCACAGGGCAAGCTTCTGTCCGAACTCGGCTGCGCATACGCCGAACCGACCGAATTCACCATCGGCTGATCTGCGGTTTCAGATATGATACGGGCAGGAAACGGAAAATAAATCCGCAGGGGAAGAAAGACTTTATCCCAAAAGCTTTCTTCCCCCGTTCTTGTGTAAAATTCCCCGAAAAATGAAAATTGCGTATCACACCACCGAAATGGTATCATACGCAGGTATTTCAAGCTGCTACCCGGATTTGAACCGGGGACCTCGTCCTTACCAAGGACGCGCTCTACCAACTGAGCCATAGCAGCATATTGGGTTGTCTGCAATCTCTCGTGCCGACGGGTATTATTATATCACATCCGCTTACGGTTGTCAATAGTTTTTTTGCAGTTTTTTAAGATTTTTTTGATTTTTTTCGCGGGCAGGATTTATGGACGGATCTGATTCGGACTGGGTATAAAACTATTGTCATTTCCCGAAAAATGTGTTATACTATATCCGTTGACAAATCCTGTCTCAATCTGCATTCTATTCCGATACAAAGGAGTTTACATTTATGTCCAATACATTTTACGCAGGTGCGGCACGTGCGGAGATCACGCCCGTTGTCGGCACTTTACTCTACGGTTATCATCCCAAGCACGTCAGCACCGGTGTACGCGACCCGCTGACCGTTACCGCCGCCGCATTCCGTCAGGGAGATGTTACGGCTGTTCTGCTGACCGTTACGGTATGCAGCTTCCAGACCGCTCTGTCCGATGAAATCCGCGGCAAGCTCAGCGAAATCTACGGTATTCCCGCAGGCCGCTTCATTCTGGCCGCCACCCACACCCATTCCGGACCCAATCTGACCGGTATGGAAGGCTGGGGCGGCATCAACCGGGAATATGCGGACAATATTCTGATCCCCGGCATCATCAAGGCTGTGGGAGAAGCCCTGGAATCCATGGAACCGGCAGAAATCGCCACCGGAGAAATCCGTTCCGAGATCGGCATCAACCGCCGCGAACAGCTGAGAAACGGGCTGATCGACCTTGGTCAGAATCCCTGGGGTACGTTTGACCCCACCATGACCTGCATTGCCATCCGTTCCGCCGAATCCCACAAGGGTATTCTGAATATGATCCATTACGGCTGCCACAACACCGCTGCGGGCAAGAATCCCGATATTACCAAGGACTGGGCAGGCATCATGACCGACCGTCTGGAAGCGGAAACCGGCACGCTCACCGCATTCTGGAACGGTGCGGAGGGGGATGTAGGCCCCAGACTGTCCAACGGTCTGACCACCGGCTGCGGCGATGTACGTTATGCGGAAGAACACGGTGCCTATGCGGCTATGGACGCCATTCGTGCTTTCCGTTCCATCGGCGGCTATGTGCCCGGCAGTCTGAAGCTGTTTGAAGGGGAGGTAAAGATTCCCTACAAGCCTCTGGCGGACAGAGAATTTGTCAAAGAAAAGCTGGCAAGCTATGCCGATCCCGATTCTCTCGTAAACTTCCGCAAGCTGGAATATGCCCACTACAAGGCCATCGAAGAAGTATACGAAGCCGGTGTGCCCGAACATGATACCCATTACCGTTATCCCCAGACCATCCTCTGCCTGGGGGATGCGGCGTTCATTCCCTTCCCCTTTGAAATCTTCTCCGAAATCGCACTCCGTATCCGCAAGCACGCTCCCGTCCGCTACGCCCTCAGCCTCTCCAACACCAACGGCTATAACGCCTACCTTCCCACCGAAGATCAGATCGTCAGAGGGGGCTACGAAATCCAGTGCTTCCTCTACAGCGGTGCCTATACCCTCGTAAACCACGCCGATCAGGTTCTCATCGACGAAAACCTCAAGCTCATGGGTGTGGATTACAGCAAGGAAATTACGTTATCTTATTGATTTTCCCGGGAAAAGGAACGTGCCCGCGTGAACGGGACGCTTGTTGAAAAAAGTCCTTCCGAAATTTCTCCCGCCATACCGCTGTAAGTCGGCCGTTCCCTTAAAACCAACGAAAAAAGGATGCGCTTCTCTGTGCACACAGGGAAAACGCATCCTTTGTTATTTTATTCTCTTACCATTCGTATTCGAAATCGATCTTCTGTGCAACAGAATTGTCCACTACGCAGATGAAGGTCTTACCGCTGTTGAGAATCAGCTCATCGCCGTTGCGGTATTCCAGCTGAATGGGTGTGGTCTTGTCGGCTCTGCTCCAGTTGATTACCTTACGCTTGCCGTTGGTGATGTAATATCCCTGACCGCTGCCCACGGTACCTACTGCCAGACGGCCGTATTCGTCGCCGGGCACTACGCTGATGTCGGTGAACAGAATGATGACATTCTTAACGGACAGCTGTTCACCGGTCAGTGCGTCAACCTGCTTTTCCCCGTTGTACTGGTAACGCCAGTATTCGCCGGTTTCCGTATCGTATACGAAATCCACGGTCTGCACGCTGGTGGACTGCATTCTTACATGGGTCGCAGGGCTGCCGCTGATATGGTTGTCGGTATTTTCGTCGTAGAACTTGAAGGGATTTTCGAAATCGTCGTCGTGGGTGGTGGGATAACCCTTATATTCGATGGCCGCTGCGATCTTTGCGCCGGTCGTCATCATGCTGTGTTCCATACCCATCGAGTTCCATCTGTCCATGTCTCTGTAGAACGCTTCGTTAGGCAGATACATATTTACACCGTCCAGGTTATTGATGCCGCGCCATTCGATCTTGGCATAGGCATCCGGACTTCCGCCGGCATGGACATACAGGGCGTTATGGTTGTGCAGGAAATCCACGAAATAGTCTCTGGAGGAACGGATGGAACCGACTTCACCCATATTTTCGTAGTCGCTGACCAGCATCATGATACGGGTAATGCCGCCTTCCGCCGCACATTCGTAATACATATCCCCCGCGCACAGATTCGCCTGGGGCAGGCAGTTATGGATATTGTTGATCATGATGGCAACGGGACGCTTGTTCTGCGCTTCTTCGGTGGTGGTTACGCCGTTGAGGTAGTTGTAGATGCGTTCCGGTTCGGTTTCTTCTTCCGCAGCAGTTTCTGCAGTATCAGATCTGCCGGTATTGGCGTTTACGCTGTATGCGGGATTTTCCACTTTTTCCGCTTCATCGGGCAGGGGCGGTTCGGTTTCGAA
The DNA here is from genome assembly GCA_015063745.1 of Oscillospiraceae bacterium. Classification (GTDB taxonomy): domain Bacteria; phylum Bacillota; class Clostridia; order Oscillospirales; family CAG-272; genus UMGS1696. The sequence goes on from SVTO01000045.1 coordinate 19,929, forward strand.
TTCCGTTTCGGGTTCGGTTTCCGGTTCTGTTTCGGACTCGGTTTCCGGTTCTGTTTCGGTTTCCGTTTCCGTTTCGGGTTCGGTTTCGGCAATGGTTTCGCTGATGTGATTGTCAGTCTCCGGCAGTTCATCCGGCACATTGCAGCCTGCAGCCGCAGCGGTCAGCATTGTCAGAAGCAGAAGCAGGGATATACACTTTTTCATGATGCATCCGTCCGTATTCTTTAATGATAGATTTCCGTCAAGCGGATAACTCCGGGACTATTGTATACCATTTCCCGTAAAAAGTCAATATTTGACAGGATATTTCATGTTTTATCCCCCAAAAACGACCCATTTTGACAGTATTTGCCCCTTCACAGCAGTCTTACACGGATACATACGGACGGGCATGGGCAAATTTCACAAGAATCGGCGCAAAAAAACGGACGATGTCGTTTTCCGGATGCATAAAAAAACCTTGACGAAAGGGGCGTAAATGTGTTATACTATGAACGAAAAAGTTGTCTTATTTATAGGGAGGATTTTATATGGAAACAATCAAACGACCTGAAACCATGGAACGCATTACGACCCCCGCACTTGCCAAAGCATTCATCGACGAACAGGTAGCAGCCGTTCGTGCACAGGTGGGCGACAACAAGGTACTGCTGGCACTCTCCGGCGGTGTGGACTCTTCCGTAGTTGCCGCGCTGCTCATCAAGGCCATCGGCCGTCAGCTGGTATGTGTACACGTAAATCACGGTCTGATGCGCAAGGGTGAATCCGAGCAGGTTATTGAAGTATTCCGCAACCAGCTGGATGCAAACCTCATCTATGTAGACGCAACCGACCGTTTCCTGGATCTGCTGAAGGATGTAGCCGATCCCGAACAGAAGCGCAAGATCATCGGCGGCGAATTCATCAAGGTATTCGACGAAGAAGCCGCAAAGCTGAAGGGCATCAAATTCCTTGCTCAGGGCACGATCTATCCGGACATTCTGGAATCCAAGGGTGTAAAGGCGCACCACAACGTAGGCGGTCTGCCGGAAGAATATGCATTTGAACTGGTAGAACCCGTCAAGCTGCTGTACAAGGACGAAGTTCGTGCTGTAGGCCATGAGTTGGGTCTGCCCGACAACATGGTATACCGTCAGCCGTTCCCGGGTCCCGGCCTTGGCGTACGCTGCCTAGGTGCCATCACCCGTGACCGTCTCCACGCGCTGAGAGAAGCCGATGCGATTCTGAGAGAAGAATTCGACATCTGCGGTCTGGCTGATAAGGTATGGCAGTATTTCATAGCGGTACCGGACTTCAAGAGTGTCGGTGTCAGAGACAACAAGCGTTACGAAGGCTGGCCGGCCATCATCCGCGCGGTGAATACTGTGGATGCCATGAGTGCGACCATTGAAGAAATTCCTTATGCGGTACTGCATAAGATTACCGACAGAATTACGCATGAAGTTGAGGGAATCAACCGCGTTCTTCTGGATCTTACTCCTAAGCCGATTGGGACTATTGAGTGGGAATGACCCACGGTATCCGAAAAAGCCTTGATTTATAAGGGTTTTTCGGCTCTCCAAAGGCTTCCTGCGGACAAATTGAGGACAAGGCTCCTTTAGGGAGAATAATGTCAAAGCG
>SVTO01000080.1 GCA_015063745.1 Oscillospiraceae bacterium
TTAAAACAATACTCAATTCCGCAGATATGAAAGCAATCCCTTTGTATGAAAGAGTGGGTTTCCATACTTCATCAACAATTATGTACATAGACCTTTAAATTCAAATTGATTTGACAATAAGACAATTTCCAATTTGTCGAATAGTACGGGTGTTAATCTTGGTTTGGTGCTAATTTGGTGCAACATTCTATGAGGCAGTACCCAAAATATCAAACGATATGCGATTACGCCCCCACAATATCCCACGATATGAGCGTTACGCACGATATAAAATGCTGTGAAACGCCAATGCAAAAACTCCAAGAGATAAGTACATCTTATATCTGTATCAAAAACCATCCTTTCGGATGGTTTTTGTGTTTTTCCGGCAAATCCTTCCGGATATGCCATCATATTCACATTCCTCCCACGCCGGAAAGGAAACAGGGGTACTCAGAAGTTCATTCCCGAGTACCCCGTATTTTTACTCAATCACATCAAACGGCTCCCGCGAAACCGCGTCGCCCAGATGGCCGGTTTCGTCAATGGCGCAAACCGTGGTTCTTTCGTTCTCCGCAATGCGCAGTTTGGTGATGGAGCAGTTTTCCGCCGCCAGAATATAGCCGCCCGCCTGCGCTTCGCTGAACGACAGAAATGCCGCGTTGAGATACCGCGACAGAAACGCGCCGTGGCTGACAATCAGTATGTTCTCCTCCCCCGGAAACCGGCTTTTCATGTATTCCACCACACGGTTCGCCCGGAGCCAGAGATTGTGCGGCGTATCCTGCGGAAGATCATACGGCATTATCAGCTTTATGTCAGGCCAGATGTGACCGAGAAGCTCCTCCGGCATCAGCCTGTGATGCACCGAATTGCACTCCGCAAGAGCGGGAAGCACTTCCATGCCGATGTGCTTTTTCTGATGGCGCAGAATGCCCGCACAGGTCGAAAGCGCCCGGTGCAGGGGACTGACAAAAGCCGCATCAAACGCCACACCGGCAAGACGGCTGCCGGTCAGATCCGCCTGCCGTTCCCCCTGCGGCGTCAGGGACGGATCGTGCTTCTCTACGCTTTCAAAAACCGGATCATAGCCGCATCCATCGGGATCCGTCAGATTGCTGCGTGCAAGACCATGCCGTACCAGATAAACATTCATATGGTCACTTCCTTTCCTATGCATTCATTATAACATCCGGTACCGTTTTATACAAGACAAAAACGACTGTTATATGCCATATTCTTTCTTCTGTACTGTCTACCCGCTGTACAATTTTGTTTTTTTGTGGTATACTAATCCCAACAGACTTCTTTATACCGGAGACATCCATGAACAAAGACAGAATCAGACGCTTCGATTTTAAAAAAAAGCCGCACAGGCCCTCCATCCTCATGTATGCGGCAAAATATATCATCAGTTTCCCCGACCTGAAGAGCCGGAAGGCCGTCATCCGGAAGCATGATATGGAGCCCCTTGAGGGAAAGCCCTATATCCTCCTCGTGACCCACTCCTCCATGGTGGACTTCAACCTGATGCTGAAAGCCACCCACCCGTATCCCGTCAACAATGTCATGACACTGGAGGGATTCCACACCTACACCGAACCCCTCATGCGCTCCCTCGGTGTTCTCGGCAAGCGTAAATTCGTTACCGATATCAACCTGATCCGCAACATCCGCTACTGCCTCGATACGCTGGGCACCATTTTTGTCCTGTTCCCCGAAACCCGCTATTCCCTGGACGGCTGTACCTCCTTCCTCCCCGATTCCCTCGGCAGCCTCATAAAAATGATGAAGCATCCCTGCGCCGTCCTTCGGATTCACGGCAATTTCGTCGCCTGCCCCCAGTGGAACAAAACCAACAAGCACACCTTTGTGGAAGCCGATCTCTTCCCCATTGTGAAGCAGGAGGAAATCGCGTCCCTTTCCGCAGATGACATCAATCTCCGAATCGAAGAGAGCTTCCGCTACGATGACTACCGCTGGCAGTACGAAAACAAACTGGAAATTGACCACCCGGACCGAACAAGAGGACTCCATGCCCTTCTGTACAAATGTCCGAACTGCGGCGCGGAGCATCAGACCGATTCCGCCGGCTGTGAGCTGTGGTGCAACGCCTGCGGGAAACGCTGGCGGCAGAACACCCTCGGCCGGATGGAAGCGCTGGAGGGAGAAACCGAATTCCCCCATATTCCCGACTGGAGCCTTTGGGAAAGAGACTGTGTCCGGCGTGAAATCGAGGACGGAACCTATTATTTCGAGGACAGAGTACAGGTGGAAACCCTGCCCGGCTGCCTGAAATTCTATAAGCACGGAGAAGGCCGGCTGATCCAGACCCCCGAAGGCACACGGATCGAATGCACCGCTTACGGGGAACCAACCGTCATTGAGAAAAAGCCGCTGGATCTGTACAGTATGCACATTGAGTATGACTATCTGGGGCACGGCGACTGTGTGGATATTTCCACCAATGACGACAGCTACTGGCTCTATCTCTCAAAACGGGATGCGGTGACAAAACTCAGCTTCGCTACGGAAGAGATTTACAAAATCGCAAGAGAACGCCAGAAAAACACCCGCAGACCCTCTGCCGGAGAAAAAGACAAAGCATAACCGTCCCACCGGAAGACCGGACGGCAAATAACGCTGTTTCCCCTATGTTTCTTTATCCATAACCTAGCTGATTGCAAAACTCCAGTAAAAGGGGAACGGGTCGCTTTTTGAAAAAAGCTCCGCAAAAACTTTTAAAATGGTTTTATCTGGATATAGTGACTGCAATTCCATGTGCCACTATGTATAGGAATTGCAAAACACCAGCCGGTATTCACCTGTGATGAAACCGAGTGGAGCGAGTTCGCAGGG
>SVTO01000046.1 GCA_015063745.1 Oscillospiraceae bacterium
GTCACAAGAGTAGCGAGAGGAAGAAGCTCTCTTGTCAGTACCGATACCGCATCGGTTTTCATCAATTCAGAACCGCTTGTGGCGACCATCACGGGATCGACTACAATGTTCTCCGCTTTGTAATAGGCAAGTCGGTCGGCAATTATCTTGATAAGCTCTGCCGAGCTGACCATTCCTATTTTTACGGCATCGGGACGGATATCCTCGAATACCGCATCAATTTGATCCTTCAAGAATTCGGGAGTTGACTCCATAATTGATCTTACGCCGGTCGTGTTCTGCGCCGTAAGCGCCGTAAGCGCACTCATCGCGTAGACACCGTTCATGGTCATAGTTTTGATATCTGCCTGAATACCGGCGCCTCCACTGCAGTCACTTCCTGCAATAGTCAATGCTGTTTTCATTTTCATGGCTTGCTCCTTTCGTTTTTCAGCATCGTTTTCTATAGCGGCATAAGGTGGTGCCCCCAATCTGCCGCTGTCTTTGTTAAATCAGATTCAGTTCTTTTGCTCTTTCTTTCAGTTCCACAGCCGCTTTTTTCGGCTCGTCTGCTTTCATAATGGCGGAAACCGCGCAGATTCCGGCAATGGGAATGCCTGCAAGAATGTCAATGTTCCCTTTATTCAGACCACCGATGGCATTGACGGGAATCGGTACGGCTTTGCAGATATCCCGCAGTGTATCGGTGGAGGTGAGCACAGTTTTCACTTTTGTTGTGGTGGGATAAATCGCGCCCACACCGAGGTAATCTGCGCCCTGGCTGTACACATCCAGCGCCCACGGTACGGTTTTCGCCGTTGCACCTATGATTTTTTCTTCACCGAGAATCTTCCGTGCCTGCGCGATTGTCATATCCTCCGCGCCGAGGTGAACGCCCTCCGCATCCACGGCAAGGGCAACATCCACGCGGTCGTCGATAATCAGCGGTACGTTGTAACGCTTGGCGATGGCGTGTACTTTTTCAGCCAGCCCGATATATTCTCGCGTGCTCTTGTTCTTTTCGCGAAGCTGCAGAAGGGTTACACCACCTTTGAGTGCCTGTTCCACACGATAGAGGAACTCTTCCTCCGTGTAGTTCGCGCTGTCGGTGATAAAATATAAACTCGGGTCAAACTTTTTCATTCTAATACCTCACACATACAGATAATCATTGAGTACCGGCTGCAGACCTTCCTCTGCAATATCCTGATACATCCTGTCAAGGCTGCGATTATCGTCGATCTCAAACTGCTCGTCACCTTGTACTGTATCGGATTCCCTGCCGGTGTACTTGCTTTCGTGGTCACCGATGCCGGTGGAAACGCCTGCGGAAACCTTGGTAGCGGCAATCTTTACGATTCCGTTGCGGAACTGTGCACTTTCACGGGAAGATACCGTTATTCCCACAAATGGCAGAAAAATACGGTAAGCGCACAGCACCTGACAGAGCTGTATTTCTCCGACATCCATGGGACTTATCTTATCGTTATTGATAATCGGTCTGAGTCTTGGGCAGGACAGCGACATTTCCGCATGGGGATATTTCCGCTGCAGATAATATACATGAAGTGCGCTTGCCAGAGCATCCTTTCGGAAATCGGACAAACCGAGAAGGGCCGAGAATGCTACGCCGCGCATACCACCGCGGAGGGCACGTTCCTGTGCATCGAATCGGTACGGCCACACACGCTTGTGACCGAGCAGATGAAGCTGTTCGTATTTATCGGTGTCATAGGTTTCCTGGAATACAGTTACGTAATCCGCTCCGCATTCGTGGAGATATTTGTATTCGTCTGTGTTGACGGGATAGATCTCAAGTCCGACCATGCGGAAATACTTTCTCGCCAGCTTACAGGCTTCACCTATGTACTCTACGTTGCTCTGCGCACGGCTCTCTCCGGTCAGAATCAGGATTTCTTCCATACCGGAGTCGGCTATGACCTTCATTTCATGCTCAATCTGTTCCATGTTCAGCTTCATGCGGTTGATGTGGTTGTAGCAGTTGAAGCCGCAATAAACACAGTAGTTCTCACAATAATTAGCGATATAAAGAGGGGTAAACAGATAGACCGTATTGCCGAAATGCTTGCTTGTTTCAAGTCTTGCGCGCTCTGCCATCTGTTCAAGGAACGGTTCTGCTGCAGGAGACAGAAGTGCCTTGAAATCCTCAATGGAACAAGTGGTGTGTTCAAGAGCTGCTCGAACATCTCTTGCCGTGTATTTGCTGTAATCGTAAGAGTTCATCTGCGCCATTACTTGGGAGCACACATTCGACTCGATGATCTCCATACCGGGCTGATATTCCATGTGATTCTTACGGGAAGACGGATCGTTTTCCAGACGGTGTTTTTTCGCCAGTGCTTCCTGGGGCAGGTGCTCCGAATCCACAAAAAATTGATTTTCCATAGTTCGCCCCTCAATCTCGCAGGAATCCCGTCAGCGGATCAGAAGCGGAGGCCCCACGTGTCAGCACTCTGCCAAGTCCGGCCAGATATGCCTTACGCCCCGCTTCAATGGCATTCTTGAAAGCGGATGCCATCATGGGAAGATCCCCTGCGGTTGCAAGGGCGGTGTTCGCCATAATCGCCGCCGCACCCATTTCCATCGCTTCGCAAGCCTGTGACGGTCTGCCGATGCCCGCGTCCACGATGATGGGGAGATCGATTTCGTCAATGAGAATCTGGATAAACTCCTTCGTTGCCAGCCCCTTATTGGAGCCGATGGGTGAAGCAAGCGGCATCACGGAAGCGGCACCGGCATTCACAAGATCCCGCGCGGTGTTGAGGTCGGGATACATATACGGCATGACCACAAAGCCTTCTTTCGCAAGGATTTCGGTCGCCTTGATGGTTTCCACGTTGTCGGGGAGCAGATATTTGCTGTCCCGCATGATTTCGATCTTCACGAAATCCCCGCAGCCAAGCTCTCTTGCAAGGCGTGCAATCCGGACAGCTTCTTCTGCATTTCTCGCACCGGAGGTGTTGGGAAGCAGCGTGATACCCTCGGGTATGTAGTCAAGAATGCTTTCCTGCTCCTTTGTGTTTGCACGACGGACTGCCAGGGTGATGATCTCTGCTCCCGCATCCTTTACCGCCGCTTCGATCAGCTTCATGGAGTATTTTCCGGAGCCGAGGATGAAGCGGGACGAAAATTCGTGTCCGCCGATGATGAGTTTGTCGTTGTTCATTGTATTTTTCCTTCTTTTGTTATATTTCAAATTGTCTTGCCAGAATCCGCAGAACGGTGTGTGCCTGATGTGCGGCGCATATCATAACACGGGACGATACAAGACCAAGTCCGTCTGCAGCATCGCTTTTTCCATCGCCGCACAGATAGAATCGTGTTGTGATTTTTCGTGTACGGATGGTGTTGGGCGTTTTCATGCCTGCCATGCCGGATGCTGCTACAAAATATTTATCGGGCATCTCTGAAAGCACGGCCTCGGTAAGCATTGCTTTACATTCCGCGGCATCGAACGCTTCGCAGATAATGTCTGCATCTTTCAGAAGTATTATGGCGTTTGCTTCTGTAATTCGCTCGGTATGTATTTCAAGTGAAATATACGGTGCTATTTCTTTGAGATTTTCCGCAAGCGCGATCGTCTTATACATGCCGATCTGATCTGCCCTATACTGCTGACGGTGAAGATTTGTTATATCCACACGGTCAAAATCGCAAAGGATCAGTCGTCCGATCCCTGCTCTTGCAAGAGCTATGGCGATATTGGAGCCAAGGCCGCCAAGACCGCACACAGCTACCGCAGCTGACGCGAACGCCTTTTGCAGTTCTTTGCCGTGCCGTTCTTCCAAAGCTTTATCCCATTCTTCTTTTGTCGGGATCACTTAACCACCTCCCACAAAGCTGACAATTTCCAGGCTGTCGCCGTCTTTGAGAATGACAGCGGCATATTGCGACTTGAAAACAATTTCGCCGTTCCGTTCAATCGCGATCCGCTTCGGGTCGTAGTCGATTGATGCCAGATATTCCGCTACCGTTTTCCCGGCGATATCCAGCTCCTTGCCGTTTACTTTTACCATATGTATACCTCCTGAAATAAAAAATCGTGAAACTTCCGATTTGGAGTTTCACCGTAACGCACAAAAAAAGTCCCTACGTTGGCATTATCCAAATCAGGTTGTGTTTCATGTTTTTATGAAACCAGCGGGTCGAAGGTTGCACCTTCCTCTCAGCCTGTATACAAGCTCCCCGTTTATTCGATTGTAAAACAAAAACAGGAGACACCGTCCGGATGCCTCCTGTAAAAAATCCCTTTGTATGACTTCCTACGGCGGCATTATCCGCATCAGGTCGAGCTTCGTCATAGACAAATACTCAAGGGTCGAAGTTGGATTACTTCCTCTCAGCCTGCCAATACAAACTCCCCTGTATTTATTTCGTAAGTATTATAGCACATTTTTGAGGCAATTGCAAGAGGTGGATAAACAATTCGGAAATTCTTTATTGTTCTGTGCCAGAAGGGGGAATGTGATACAGCGGTGTAAAGGTTGTTATGTGGACAGACATATCAGCATATATAGAAACAACAAAGCCGCTGAGGTGAAATGCTCCATCTCAGCGACTGATTTTATCTTTTTTTGTAAATGACAAGTTCGGGATTTTCGCCATTTTCCTCGTAGGTGCAGATGAGGATAAAATCCATGTTGGCGACAATACCGAAGCAGCGGTCGCCGCCGAATTCACTTTCCAGCTGGTTTCCGAGATAGGTTGCGTTATCATCAAGGAATTTTACGCTTTTGCCGTTCGGGAGGCAGTATTCCAAATTGACGTATCCGCCAACAAGCGCGTTGAGCTTTTCAAGCTTCGGCATACCTTCTACGTGCAAAGCGTTGATTTCGGCAATCAGTCCTGTCTTGAATTCTTCAAATTTTCCGCCGTCGTCAAGATTTTTATATTTCTTCCAATAGTCCAGCTTCGGAAGCATTTCTTTCATGTACGCACGGGCTTGCTCCGTAGGGAATGCTTCGCTTGCCATGTGACCGACGCAGACCTCGATGAGATCGTCCATATCGTGATACATATATTCTCCGTCAGCGTAGCACCATTTGCAGTATTCCTCGTTGAAGAATCCGTCGGTTTCCTTGCTGATGCTGCTGTCTTCCAGCGGCATTCCGCAGCATTGGCAGATCAGTTTTCTCGGTGAACCGAGGAGTGTATTGATCGAGACGTCAAACAGCTTTGAGAGCAGTTTCAGCGTTTCGGTATTCGGAATCGTGTCACCGTTTTCCCAGCGGCTGACCGCCTGACGGGTGACGAATACCTTTTCGGCAAGCTCGTCCTGGGAGAGTTCTTTTTTCGTTCGGAGTTCACGAATAATATCCTTTGTTTCCATTGTGTCACCGCCTTTCATTCTTGTGAATATTATAGCATGGATTGCAGTTATTGGCAAGCAACACGCTGTTGCGGGTGGTGGATTGGTTGATTTTTTAGCTATTGCGCTATAATTTCCATATGAGCAAATAAATCCGTACCACTATCAGTAATCAAAACAACCCCCAATCATTTGCCAAATCAGGCTAACCTTTACTTTGATGAAAAAGAACTCAGATAATTCCCATACCTGAGTTCTTTTTACTTATACCCTTATTGATCCGTATCCGGTTCGCAGGATGCATAATACTCCTGCAATTCAACCTTTTTTTCGTACAGGCGCTGCAATTCTTCTCCGAAACTTTCGTCATTTCGGATTGAATGGAGTCCGGGCCACTCCGATTCGTTTGTCATTGCTTCAATTCCCAAATCTACTCCCTGATATTTGTCGATCCATCTGTTCGGCCATGGTTCGATAAAAGGTGAATCACTGGTAAAGTATTCGTCCTTTACCGCATCTGCGTGCATCAGCATCATATCAACTGCTTTTTGCAGTTCCTTCAATGCACGTTCAGTCCGGTCCGTATCTGCGTACGCTTCAGCAATATCCAGTCTGTACTTCGCATAATGCCAGAGCATGATGGAATTGTGTACTCTCCCGTCCTTCCGGTACGGTTCGCCGATAACTGCATTCATCATACTCAGGATACAGTTCCCTGCAATGATCTCCTCTTCTGCTGTCCGTGACATATGGGGATCTCTTTCATACTGCATGATCAGGTGATTGAGATACCCTATGACAGCTCCACTTCTGTAGTGCTGTACCTTTTCCTTGTCCCCGATCAGGCTGTATCTTTCCCGCATAATACTCTGATGATGGGGATCGTACGGTGGAGAGACATATGCAAGCCAGTTTTTCACCTCTTCTGCGGGTACTGTCAATATCAGACTGCTGATGATGCCTCTGAATGCATCAACATCTTTCATGGTGCATTTTTCAATCCCTTCCTGTGCGTATCGGCGCAGTTCGGGGAGGACCTCGTCATATGATTGGGGTTTGGGGTAGATCAGGACATTGCATATTGCACTTTTGATATACCAATTGTTTGGATGACTCTGTTCCAGTGCGTGCAGTTTTGCCAACGCTGCAGGTTTGTCGGTTTCGCTGAGAAGATAACATTCACTGACGGTTTCCCGGATCTCCTTTTCTTCGCTGTCCGTTCCCATCAGTTCTTCCAGGCTCACTTCAAAAAATCTTGCCAGTTCGGGCAGTAATTCGATATCCGGATAGGCCATACTGTTTTCCCAGCGGCTGACTGCCTGATAGGTCACACCCAAATATCCGGCAAGGGTGTCCTGTGTGATGTTTTTCTCCGTCCGCAGTCTTTTCAGATTTTCTCCGATATACAGTTTCATTGTATCACATCCTTATTGGAATTCAAAACCGGTTCTGTAGTTTTATTATAGCAGTCGGGTATGCTTTTTGCAATAAATTATACCGTGTGTCTTCTCAATCTGTTGTTTAGACATCGACTATCGGTTTATCTGTATAGGCAGAGAAGGAGTCTGAAATTCTGTTATTCGGGTTTATGATTTCACTCACCGCAGCTTACGTACCCGAGATGCTTCTTTTCTCTTATCCCGTGTAGCATCGTAGCTTGCTTCCACAAGAAAATCAACCAGATCGGGTTTTACATCCGGGAGAAGTACGGAGATCCAGTGGACTTTGTTCATGTGATAGGCCGGATATACGCCGTCTGCTGTGCCGAATGAGCCGAACATTTCCGTTGGCAGCTTCAGGTTGACGACATCGATAATCTCATCGCTGGCGAAACCGAATTTGCGGCGGGAGACGTGCATCATGATGGCGTACCATTTCCGGTTGTTTTTATGACGGAACACGGCGGTTTCGAAATCTTCGTCAAAGGGATAATCCGCTTCTGTTCCGTACGTATCCAGGCAATGGGCAAGAAATTCCTGTCTGGTCATGTTTTTAAAACTCCACCGTTTCCGCTTCCCTGCCGAATGCGCTGAATGTCGCTTTTGCATTCCTCATATAGAAAACCTGTGTATTGCCGTCGTTTTCGTCGTACATTCTGCGGAGATCCGGATAGACATCCAGCATGGCCTTTTTTGCTTCCGTACGGTCATCCTCAACCAGTTCGCAGGCCACGCGGATCCATGCGCCGTCCGTAAATGCGCAGATTTCCGCTTTCGGGTTTTCGGCAAGCTGGCGGCTGGTGGGCTTTACTTTGCCTGTCTGGATATAGAGTTTGCCTTCGAATTCGTTTACTGTGCCGAAGGGACGTACTCTGGGCTGGTCTCCCTCAACGGTTGCCAGATAATACACGCCTGCTTTTTTCAGAAAATCATATACTCGTTTCATTTTCTCTCTCCTTAAATAAACAAATAGTTTTCCTTATGGCCGCTGAGTCTTGCTTCGAATTTTTCGCTCATTGTCTGCATGAATTCCGGATCAAAATCCCTTGCGTGCTGCGGGCAGATGCTGATACAGCGCAGACAGCTGATACAGTTCTCTTTGTCCGTTTTACGGGGATCGGTTTTGTCGATTGCGCTCACGGGGCAGCCTTGTGCACAGGCACCGCATGATATGCAGTGTTCGTTTGCTTCGGGCTTGAAGGGGCCGCCTTTGGTGACTTCCTTATAGATACCGTGACTGCCGGCAAGGTGCAGATCCCCGAACATGCCGGACTGCAGTTTTGCTTTGATTTTTTCCGCGAATCCGATGAGCTGTTTTTCGTCCTCTTGATCCGGTCTGCCGGATGCAAACTGACGGAAAATCGAATGTTCCGCGACAATCGCTGCAGCTGCTGCACAGATGAATCCGCAGGCTTCCAAGGTATCCTGCAGTTCGGTCAGGGTATCTTCCCAGGCGCGGTTGCCGTACACGCAGTCCAGGATGGCTTTCGCGCCGTTTCCGCGGATTTTTCGGAGACGCTGCACGGCGATTGCGGGGACACGGCCGCTATATGACGGGACGGACACAAGGCATATGTCCTCTGCAGAAAGGGACAGTTCTTCGGTTTCACGGCACAGATCAATCGTTTGATATGTATCGGTGAGGTGGTTTATCAGGATGTCTGCTGCTTTCTTTGTACCGCCGGTGGGACTGAAACAGATACTGTAGAACATTGTGTTCTCCTTTGTGGGGGTTGATATTTTCTGTTGTGATTTTTGGGAATCAGGTATGCAAGCCGGTATCAGCCGCAGGTGTACCGTGAGCGAAGGTCACTCCGGTGAAGTATGCCTGCCAGCTTTCGCCGAATCCACCGATGCCGATGGGCAGGTACATAACCCATCCCTCTCCGATATCCAAACTGAATCCGATGATCCTGTTTTCATTGACGGGTGCATTTTTCAGAATTTCGCCGATTTCCACGGCGTCGGGGTTTTCACGGATGTTTTCCAGCGGATACGGTGTATATGCCGTTTCGGATGCCGGGAACATTTCGTTTGGATCTTCTCCGTTCCGGTAGGCGTCCAGAACCGCTGCTGCCTGGGCGGCAATATCTTCATTGACTTCGTAGTTTCTGCCGAGAATACGGTCAAAGCGGATATATCCCTGTACTATGCCCCGGTAGTAATCCTGTGCGGTTACAGGCGGATCGATCGGAATGACTGCGGTCATATGCCCTTTATCCGTCTCATGGTCGATGTGAACACTCATATGGCCGTACATATCTTCTCGTACAGGGGAGTAATACTCTCCGTAAACCGACTCGGGATAGCTCTCCGGCCGGTCGGCAATATCCTGTGTCAACAAACAGTCCGTATAATATCCCGTATCATACTGGTCTTCCACACGCTTATTCAGAAACAGGCGGTATCCAGCTGGAACGCCATTATACTGTTCTTTATCCGCACAGGTTAAAAGGTCGTTATAAATATAGCGATAGGTGTATTTTGCCGGATATCCGGTGTCCGGATCCGCAGACTCGCAGGTGGGATAGGGAGAGAACAGCATACGGGTATCGTAACTTCCTTCCATACTGTAGCCATGGTACACCACATCAAATTTGCCTTCCCCGAACACAGAGGGGATAACCCCCTTGATATCCTGCTCCGTCAGCGGATACGGACTGCCCATTTCGTCGGTTGTACACACCATTTCATTCATGAAGTTCACAATATCCGTCAACGTATAGTCGGCAAACTGTCCTTCGGCATAGTATGCGATAAATTCATCGGTGGAGAGGAATTTCTGCTGTACGGTATCGTAGTGGTAAATATCGTATGTTCTCCTTGCGGCACCGGAGTTTAAAATACCGCTTGCATCGATGATATAAATGGTGATCACGTCCCCCGTTGTGACAGCTTCCCAGGTTATGTTCGCGTACACTTCCCTGTTGATTCCGTAGACGGTATTCTGCAGATACTGACCGAATTTCTCTTCGTAATCGTTTTTCAGGATCAGGTTGAATTTCTCCGCATAGATGGAATCGGCATTTACCTGGGGCAGGTGAATGTGGAACGGGAAAATCAGATCTGTATCATACGGATCGGGGATATCGTATTCTACGGTATATCCTTCGTATACGATACTGTCCGCGGCGGGGGGATTCTGGAAATCTTTCAGCGTATAATGCCAGAAATACTGCTCCGCTTTGGCGAAATCTTCCGGATAGGTCAGTTTCAGTTCGTTGACTCTTTCCTCGGAGAGAATGCCGCGGCAGGTGAACTGCAGGTGATCTCCGGTTTCTTCCCGGTCGAAATTGTCGAAGGAAACATAGAACCGCTTATCTCCGTCCGTCAGCTGTACGATAAATTCACATTCCATACTGCCGGCACCGTCATATACAACCACCGGGCACACGGTATCAAAGGCAAGGTCGGACGGCAGTTCTGCACTGATATAGCCGATTACATCCGTTCGGGTGCTGTTGATGTGATAGATCGAAAACTGCTTCGGCGGATCTTTGGTGTAACCGTTCAATGTGCTGTTTACCGTGCGGCGGTTAAAGAAATACATATAATCGGCAGAGCCGCGGATCTGATGCCAGAACAGGCGCTGAGACCATTCAGCGGGGATATCAGCGAAACCGCTTTCTGCGTCGAAGGGGATCAGATTGATCATTTCCGTCCGGGAATTCTGTATTCCTTCTATTCTGACTTCAATACAGGACTTGTCATCTGTATAGGCGATGCTGTCGATGTATTCGCCGTTCTGCAGTCCGAGTGACGCAAGTGTCGTTCCGTCGTATGCCATGACATTATTCCAGCGGGCATATACAAGTGTCCGGATATCATCGCTGTGACAGGTGAGGGCGGAGCCTCCGAAATGGTTTTCAATGGTTTTTGTTTCAGGATTGATTACGGCATACACGCTGATATTGGGGTTTACGTGGCCTGCTGCAATCACATGGTCTCCAATGTGTCCCCATTCAAATACGCCGTTCACGAGGGGGGAGATTTCCCAAAAATCGTATTTTACGCCGTCGTATTCGAAAACGTGCCACTCTTCGGGAACCTCCGGTGTTGTTTCGGAAGATTCGGTTTCTGTGGTATCATTGGGTAGTGTTTCCGTGGACACAGAAGTTTCTGTATCGCTGTTATCCGGCACAGGATCATCGCTGCATCCGGTCAGGCATACAATGAGAAGTATGGTGAGGAGGATATTTTTCCATTTGGATTTTTTCATTGTTCCCTCTCTTTCTTAAGGTTCTTCCCTGTTTACAAATGTGATGATTGTACAATTGTTTCCGCTGACATACACATCCTCACGGACTTTTCCGTGGAAAAATGGATACTCTGCTTCCAAAAGCAATTCGAAATCCGGTGAATATAGCTTTTTGGTAATGCGGTAATCCATGGATGAAAAGTATTCCAGCAATTCGACAGACCATGCGTTGTATCTTGCATCATACATCTGCCAGATGCCTTTATCATCCATTCCCCAGTATTCCTCCCTCGGAATGGAAAAAACATCCGCAGTATCGTATATATGTCCAAGTTTCACATAATCCCCGGCAAGATTGATTTTGCTCACACCGCATATTTCATTCGGATAGGTGAAATAACATCTCCACTCTCTGAGATAAAGCCAGCCGTCTATTACCGCTGCCGGACTGTATACGGTTCCGTATTCATCACTGTATTCTTTCTCTTTTCCCCGTATGGTTTCACCCGTTTCCACATTGTATATTTCATACCAGGAAGGACTTTCATACCCTGTGATCTCGATCACAAGATGCCGATCGTCCAGAAAGCCAACGGGGGAATATCCTCTGACATAGCCGAGAGCGGCATCCCCTGTGTAACCGGCGTCTGCTGCATCGGAGAATACCCTGTTTTCACGGATTCTCTCTGTTCTGCCATCGGGATAACCAAGTACAACGCCGCCTCTGTTTTCGATGTCATCCCGGACATAGTAAGCCGTGTGTTTTCCATCAGGAGAGACGACCTTTGTACGGTATGTGGGATACTGTTTATACTCCGCTTTCTGTACGCTTACGCCATCAGATGCAACAAGTACGCTGTGGGCACATGCCGTTTCAAAATTTCCTTCCTCATTCCGACGCTCGGATGAAAGAATCATGCCGTCCGCTGCAGTATATGCCACATTTTCGGGAAGAGCTGTACAATCAAGCCGCTCTTCGTGGATCACGTTTCCTTCGACAACATCAATAACGTACAGGTAGATGTTATCATATTCTTCTTCCGGCATTACACCCTGTCTGTCGTAGGTCAGACATATTACATACCGGTCATCATATCGAAAACATTTAGTATAGGGAATGTCGTTGTTGATATATGCCGGAATAACCACCGCATATACATCAAGTTTCCCGGGATTGGAAAGAACCGTTACATAGGCCTCACTGTAGAGCGTTTCTGTGTTTTCTTCTGTGTTTGTTTCTGGGATATCCGCCTCCGTGCCGGGTTCAGATTCCTCATGCGTCTCAATATTCCCGGTTTGTTCCGTGCGTTCTTCCGTATGTTCTTTCGTATCCGTTTTATGAGTTTCGTTTAAAGAACATCCCATCGTTCCGAGAATCAAGACACATAAAAGGATTAAACTTTTCCATCTGTTCTTAAACTTGATTTTCATGATTCAAAACCTCGATTTTTGTTCAGACACTGTACAGTTTCTCTTTTTATTTCCCCAGTTTTTCCTTCCATTCCGCTTCCTTGAATCCGACAAGGACGAAATCTTCGCCGATCAGAAGCGGTCTTTTTACCAGCATACCGTCTGCGGCAAGGAGCTGCAGCATTTCTCCTTCGCTCATGCCGGGGAGTTTGTTTTTCAAGTCCATCGATTTATAAAGCAGGCCGCTTGTGTTGAAGAATTTCTTCATCGGCAGGCCGCTTTTCTGCTGCCATGCGGTCAGTTCTTCCAGGGTGGGATTTTCGGTTTTGATGTCGCGCAGGTTATATTCGATTCCGTTGTCGTCCAGCCATTTTTTCGCTTTCTGACAGGTTGTGCATTTGGGGTAGCAGATATAATTCAGCATGATTTTTCTCCTTTTTGTTTTCCGTATGGATTTTGGAATGGGACACGGTGAGAAGGTTATCTGTTCTTCAGCACCATTCCGATGATCCGGAACTGCATTTCCTGCGGCAGCATATTCAGCAGAAGAAGCAGCGGATTCCGGTTGATGCTGTAGGCAAAACGGGGGTTTTGTCTTTGCAGTATCCGGAGCACTTTATCGGCGATACGCGCAGGGGAAACGCTTCTTGCTTCCACGCTGTCCACGATTCTTTTGAAACGGTCGGCGTTGCAGGTATAGAGTGTGGTCTTTTCACAGAATTTGTCAAGGGCATCGGTGGATACACCCAGCATATCGGTGGAAACGGCACCTGCACGGAGAACGCTGACCTTGATTCCCTTCAGCTGCAGTTCCATCCGCAGGGAACAGGCATATTTATCCAGCGCACTTTTGGTTACAGCGTAGATACCCGTGAACGGAAGCGGGTCGAGGGGGGCAAGTTCGCTGGTGGTTATGATGATGCGGGAGTTGTTTTTCAAAAGCGGCAGGAAGGTTTTATTCACCAGATATGCGCCGCCGAGGTTGATGCGGAAGATTCTCTCGAAAGAGGTA
Organism: Oscillospiraceae bacterium; assembly: GCA_015063745.1. Classification (GTDB taxonomy): domain Bacteria; phylum Bacillota; class Clostridia; order Oscillospirales; family CAG-272; genus UMGS1696. The sequence goes on from SVTO01000046.1 coordinate 13,368, forward strand.
CTTTCCATTTCCACAAGGGAGTCCAGCATATAGATCCCCGCAAAATGGATGATGGCGAATAGTTCGTCCGTCTGTTCGCAGACCCGTGCAAAAGCGGTTCGGACAGCGGTTTCGTCGGTGATATCCGCTTCGATGGGAATGATATTTTCTTCAGCCGTACAGAGGGTTTTGTCCAGGGCAAAGACACGGTAGCCTTTATCCCGCAGAGCGTGAACCGCAGCTTGACCCATACCGCCGCCGGCACCGGTGACGAGAACGGAAGGTTTCATTCTGCCCTCCTTTCTTTACAGTACGCTTTGATGGCGGCGGAGGCAAATTCCGCTGTACCGGGGCCGTATTTGTCGATATTGTCCCTGAACCGGCCATCAGCATTGTACATTTGCCCCAAGCCGGCGAGGATTCTATCGGTACATTCATAATAGTTTTCGGTGATGTATTCCTGCAGTTTGCCGGCAAGGGCTTTGGCTTCGTCGGAGTCTGCTGCGGAGCCGTTTTTCATGCATGCGGCAAATACGGCGAAGATGGCCATGAGCCCTTCGCTTTTTTCAGACCATTGGTCTTCTGTATAGTTTTCTGTTTTTTCCGTATATTCCCGGTAGGTTTCGGTGTTTTCCCAACGTTCTCTGACTTCGTTTTCGTAATTTTTCATATTACCCTCTCAAAATTTTCTCCATCGTTTTTCCTTTGGCAAGTTCATCCACCAGTTTATCCAGATACCGGATTTCACGCATTAACGGCTCTTCCACATTTTCCACCCGTACACCGCAGACAACGCCTGTGATCAGGGTACGCATGGGGTTTGGTGCGGGGGCGTTGCGAAAGAAATCTCCGTAGGTTATTTCGGATGCAAGGGCGGATTCGATGGCATCCGGCGTGTATCCCGTCAGCCATGCGGTGACTGTCAGGACATCCTCACGGGTACGGTCTTTCTTTTCCGCTTTGGCGATCAGGAGGGGATATACTTTGGCAAAGGCCATGTTATAGATTTTTTCGTTCGTCATATTGCTTTACGATCTCCTTCCATATTTCCACATCCGTCGGGCAGAAGGTGTAATCCGGGATTCCGTTCGGGGGGATCCGGCGGATGTCGTTATGTTCCGGCTGCAAATTTGGTTTACCAGACAAAGGGGATGAGTCTGTATTTTACTCTGGTTTTGTATTCCCTGTAGCCGGCAAGTCCTGCTTCCAGTACTTTTTCCTCGTTGTGGATCCGCACCGCAATTACGGCGATATAGGGCAGGAAGCACAGAAGGGACCACCATGAGCCGAGCACAACGGGGATGGCGAGAAACAGCCAGACGGTTACTGCGTACATGGGATGGCGGACGATGCCGTACAGGCCTGTGTCCACGATCTTCTGATTCTCCTGTACTACGATGGTACGGGAGAGGTAGGCATTTTCACGCATCACTTCCGCGTACAGGGCGTATGACAGAAGGAGAATTACGGAGGCTGTGATGACTATCCATAGCGGCATATGGGACCAGCCGAAGCGGAAATCCAGTCCGGCGATTATGAACCCGGCGAGGAACAGCAGTCCGGACAGGGCGACGACCGCCTTCTGTGTATTTTCCCCTTCCTTTGCCTGCAGTCGTTTTTCCAGCAGTCCGGGGGATTTACAAAACAGGACGATGCCGAGAATGAGCATCGGAATGAACAGCAGGCCTATGAACAGCCAGCCGTTTATGTAGGCAAAGCTTCCGGCGGGCAGGAACAAAAGGACACCGACGAGAATCAGACCCATGATGTATTTTGTGGTTGCACTAAGTAACAGTTTCATATATCGTCTCCTCTGTATATTACATCTGTATTATATCATGTTTTTGATCACTTTTCAATCTTTTTGATGGTTATGTTATTGCACTGCGGATATTTCTGTGGTATACTGTTTGTACGGGCAATTGCCTGAATTTATTTTTTGGAGAATGCTGTTTGAAGAAGAACAACACCTTGGAGATTGTATTGTAAGCGGGAGGCCTGCAAATTCATCTCCGCACGCCTCCCGTAACAACGGTCATCTATTCCTGTGAGGTATGAAAAAATGCAATATGACTACATCATCCGTCTTGAGACGGAAAAAGACTACCGTGAAGTGGAAAACCTGACCCGTGAGGCTTTCTGGAATGTCTACAAGCCCGGTGCGGACGAGCATTATTATGTTCACATGATGCGGAGTCATCCCGATTTTATTCCGGAGCTTGCTTTTGTGGCGGAAACGGACGGCAGGATTGTCGGCAATATCATGTACACGAAAGCATGGCTGGAGGATGAATACGGTGTAAGACGGGAGATTGTTTCCTTCGGTCCGCTCTGTGTCTCTCCGGAGTACCAGCGGCAGAAGATCGGGAAGGCGCTGATTGAACATTCCTTTGCCGCGGCACGGGAGATGGGGTATGATGTGATCGTCATCTTCGGCAATCCCGGCAACTATGTCAGCCGCGGGTTTGTCAGCTGCAGAAAAAAGAATGTCAGCTTTATCGCGGATGGCAATTTCCCGACGGCGCTTCTGGTCTGTGAGCTGATTCCGGATGTGCTGGGCGGTCGAAAGTGGATGTATATTCCTTCCACGGCCGCTGACTGTTGTGAGGATTCCGCTGCGGTGGAGGCTTTTGATGCGGGATTTCCGCCGAAAGAAAAGTCCTTTGCACCGAGTCAGGAAGAATTCTATATTTACAGTCATTCGTCGGTAGTGCGGTAAAACAAAACGCCGTCGGAGTTTCGTGCAGATTCTCCGACGGTTGTTTTTTGGATTCAGATGGATGTCACCGATCTGTATTCTTGTTTTGCGGGATTTTTTCTCTTGTTCGGAGATATTTACAAATACTGAACGACATGATATACTATAGTCAGATAAATTCCGGTACCGATTTATCCACAATCCAGACAGGAGTTGATTATATGAATCTTGCATTCGGAAAGAACCTGAAAGCGCTTCGTCATCAGAAGGATATGACACAGGATGAACTGGCCCATAAGCTTTCTCTTTCGGTACAGGCTATCAGCCGTTATGAAACCGGGACAGCGTATCCCGATATTGAAATGCTGCCGGTCATTGCAGGCTTTTTCGGAGTTACCGTAGACGCGCTGCTCGGTGTTTCCGGTAAAGCCAGAGAACAGAGAATGGATGAATACACCGAAAAACTGCGTACCATCACAGACCGCAGAGAACGGCTTGCACTGCTGCGCAAACAGCATGCTGAATTCCCGGAAGACTGGGGCGTTGTCAGCAGTATGGTCTATGAAATGACCTTTATACCGGAATGTCTTGCGGAGATGCGGGAAATTGTGGATGATGCAATGAAAAGCTGCAGTGAAACCATCTGGCGCGAAAACATCATTTTTTCTTATCTCAAAAGTGAATCCGATGAAAATATGGCCAATACTTTCATGGACAAGCACGCTTCCCGTTACGATATGCGAAAAATACAGCTGCTGAATCATCGGTATGCAGTACGCAACGATCCGGAAAAGCTGGCTGCTGTCCGGCAGAAACTGTATCTGGAAGAACTTGAGCACAGTTTATTCCGTATTACGGAACGTATTGACGGTGATACGCCCGCATCCCGTGAGAACTGCCGTCATGTGCTGGCGTTTACGGAACATCTATCCGGCAATGCGGATCCCACAAAACCGGATATGTGGATCACTCTCAGGCTGATGGTCATGCTTCGGTTAGCCAACAACTGCTTTACGCTGGACTATGAAGATGAGGGGTTCGCCGTACTGCAGGATGCCGTCACTCTCTTTGAAAACTTTTTTGCACTGCCGGACGGCTCGGTACTTACATACGGTTCTCCCCTGTTCGACAGATTATCTGCGGTGACAAAGAAGGAAGTTTTCTACGGAATAACGGAATTCACCGGTATGATTGCGGAATCCATGATGGTAAATCTTGTCTATCAGACACCGATTTCTCATGTCACTGAAGGAAATTTATTTGGGGACATGGAAGGATTCACGAGAACCATGGTGTTTTCCGATCATACGTACAAGCACGTACTTAAAAATGCCGGCTGGGACGGTTTAGCAAAGGTAAAGGATGATCCGAGATATATCGCTCTGAGGGAAAGAGCCAAAGCTGTGTCCAGTATTGAGAATCCGGAGAATCTTTTGTTTATGCTGGAAAGCCAGAGCCAAAGATCCGATGCGTATATACAAAACATGAAATGGGTCTGCGCTTTGCTTGTACGGGATGTCGGGGCATATGTGATATTTGACGATGCGGATGACATCGAAGAAAAATTCACCAGGATGCGCAGAGAAGGCAATACCATTGTTTACCGGACAGCAACAGCGAAATTCGGCGGCGGTTTCATTCCGCTTCCGGATAACATCCGCAGGAATCTGCTTGAGCTGAATCCGGATAACGCCGATGCGGAAGTGGTAATGCGGAAACAGGATGGTGAAATTGTTTATTCGGATTTTCCGAAGAACTGATGGTATTCCTATAGGGAGGTTGAAACAATATAAAAGCCGTCGGGGTTTCGTACAGATTCTCCGACGGTTGTTTTTGTGTTATTTATAATCCCGAACTGTCCTTTTCTCAAATTGAACGGATATCCGGGATTATTTCTGCTTCTTCCGGATTTCCGCGGCTACACGGAATAAGAGGAAAATACCGAGGATGGCTGTACAGAGGTTTACAAATACAAAGTTCAGCCAGATGCCGCTTAAACCCATGTTCCACAGTACGCCCAGGAAGATTACAGGGAACAGGAATGCAATGGATACGGACATAACAGTGGCAAGCATCGGTTTTTCGATGGCACTGAGGAAGCCCTGGGTGGTTACTACAAACCAGCGGAACAGGTAGGCAAAGCAGAACAGACGGATGGCACCGGCGGCTTCGGCAAGTAGCATGGCGTCATTCGCGTTGGCAAACAGGGCTGCGATCGTACCGGGGAAGAAAAACAGGATGGATGTGGATACAATGCCCACCGCTGCGGTGCCGATATAAGCGCATTTCACCAGTTTTTTGACTCTGTCGTAGTTTCCGGCACCCCAGTTGTAGCCGAGTGCGGGAGACAAAGAGTCGCTGATACCGTACAGGAGGGGCCAGCACAGATCACTTGCGTACATCAGTATGGCGTATACGGCTACGGCTGTGGTTCCGCCGCCTTCTCCCCATGTCCGCGCTCCCACTGTCATCAGGGAAATATTCATTAAAATGGAAGTCACACGTCCGGAAATATTGCTGAGGAACACAGGGGAACCACAGGCGGCAATTTCACGGAACATAGCGGCGTGGAAGTGCGGTTTGGTGAATCGCAGGAGGGTTTTGCCGCGCAGGAAGGGGATCATTGCCACAAAGGAACAGGCGCACATGGAGATGGATGTGGCCAGTGCGGAACCCACGACATCCATTTCCATACCGATCAGAAACAGAGTCAGCAGGCCCAGAGTGGCGATATTGCAGCAGATGTTGATAACCATGCTGGTTTTTACATAGCCGCTGATACGCAGGTAGTTGTCCATGGCGAAAAATATGGAAGCCAGCGGACTGCACAGGGCACAGGTACGGAGATACCGTACTGCTGTATCCAGAAGTACATCATCCGCGCCCATCATACGGCAAAGCGGTTCTGCCGCGGTGAACATGATCGCGCCCATGATGAGGGAGGTGATGAAGATCATGATCACGGAGCAGGTGAAGATATTGTTTGCGGCTTTGTGTTCTTTCTTTCCGAGAGCAATGGAAATCGGAACGGATGCACCTACACCGATCAGGTCGGCAAGGGAGAAGTTGATCATGATCAGCGGCATGGCGATATTGACTGCCGCGAATGCACCCTCTCCCAGCTTATGGCCGATGAAAACGCCTTCAATGATGCTGTAGATGGACATGGCAAACATACTGATCATACCGGGCATGGCCACGATAAAAAACAGTTTCCACGGACTCATCGAAGCGTACATGGCTTCGGTGTCGCGCTTCATTTCTCTTCGGCCTCCGCGTACCATGCTTCGATATAGTTCAGAATAGCAGGAAGCAGGCTCTTGATTTCACGGTTGGATGTATTGATGCACAGATCACTTGCGGCGGCACTTCCCCACTTCTTGTCCGTCAGCATACGGCGGTAGGAAGCACGGCGCTTGTCGATGGTATGGCATTTTCGCAGGATTTCTTTGTCTTCCAGCTTTTCGTCCGCTTCGGCACGGGCTTTGCATCTGGCAATCTTGGAAGCGTCGTCTGCGCAGACAAAAATACGGAAGGGATTATATTCTTCCAGAATCACATCCGCCGCTCTGCCGACGATCACGCAGTCGCCTTCCTTGGCCAGCTGACGGATGATGTCGTGTTCGGAAGACATGATCTGCACAGTCTGCATCATCATATAGCCGGGGCTGTAGAAACCGCGGGCGATGGTGGTGGGATAGAAAGCGCTGATTTCCTTTTCGGAACGGCTTGCTACGTAGTTTTTGTCCAGTTTTTCCTTTTCCGCAACCAGTTCGATAATCTGCTGGTCGTAGCAGGGGATGCCCAGCGCATCGGCCAGACGTTTGCCGAGCTCACGTCCTCCGCTTCCGAATTCACGGCTGATGGTGATGATTCTCATATGTATTACTCCTTATTTTCCGTGTGATAGAGTGCGTTTTATTTATTATAGCACAGTTTTTGCCAACCTCAATGGTTTTCCGCAATTCTCCTCAGGTTTTGCTGTTTTCCTTGTCTTTTTTACACAAAAAATGAGCCCGGTAGTTGGTCGGACTCATCTTACTGTTTATTGATTCGGGAGATGTTTTGATTCCAGGATCGGTGTGATCTCTTCCCTGTTTTTGTATATATGCTTTTCCGGGATCACACCGCGGATGCTGTTCAGAGGATAGATACGGCACCCTTTTCCGATGATGGTACCCGGGTTCAGCACACAGCTACAGCCTACTTCCGTTCCGTCGCCGATCAGTGCGCCGAATTTTCGCATGTCTGTGTTCAGTTTCCCCTCCGGAAGGGGGATATTTACCGCACTTCCGTCACTTTTCAGGTTGGAGATCACGGTTCCGGCGCCCAGATGTGTGCCTTTTCCGAGGATGGAATCCCCTACGTAATTGTAGTGGGGGATCTGGGTACGGTCGAACAATATGGCATTTTTTACCTCAGTGGAGTTGCCGATGACGCAGTTTTCCCCAATGACCGCATTGCCGCGGATATAGGCACAGTGGCGGATTTCGGTATTATGGCCGATGATGCAGGGGCCGTTTATACAGGCAGTCGGGGCAATGTTGACGTTTTCGCCGATCCAGATGCCGGGGGAAAGGAGGTGGTAGCTTTTGTCCGGCAGGATTTTTCCAAGGGATTTGATACACTCCGGCAATTCCCGCAGGATTTCCCACGGGTAAGGATATGCCGCAAGACGGTCGTACAGAAGGGATGCGGTTGGGTCGAAGAGGGATTTTGGGAAAAATGGGTGTATCTGTGTCATTCCGCACCATACCTTTCACGCAGAAGATCCGCCATTTTTTCAGCGCAGGTTCTGCAGATTTCTTCCGTTTTCGCTTCGGCCATAACACGGATGCAGGGTTCCGTTCCGCTGACACGCAGAAGCAGGCGGCCGTCTTCGCCAAGGTTCTTACGGATTTCCGCGGATAGTTCCTGCACTGCCGAGTCGTTTACGGCTGCGGTTTTGTCCCGTACAGGCACGTTTATCAGGTTTTGCGGATACATGACCACGGGGGCGGCCAGTCTGCTCAGGGTGGTTTTGGTTTCCAGCATTTCCTCCGTCAGCATCAAAGCGGTCAGGATGCCGTCTCCGGTGGTGGCGTATTTCTGCAGGATGATATGCCCGGACTGTTCCCCGCCCAAGCTGTACCCTTCCCGGGTCATGGCTTCGTATACATAACGGTCGCCGACTTTTGTCCGGACGGTTTGTATGGCCAGTCGGGAAAGGGCTTTTTCCAGACCGGTATTGGACATGACGGTGGTGACAACTGTATTGTGCATGAGGTTATTCTTCCGTTTCAGCCGGCCGGCAAGGATATACAGGATATGGTCTCCGGTGATGATATTCCCTT
>SVTO01000047.1 GCA_015063745.1 Oscillospiraceae bacterium
GCACATAATCTTTGATTTCCTGGTAGGTAGCTTTCTTCTCCGCATCGGTCAAATCAAGCTCGTCCATATCCAAGTTTATCTCGATATGTTGCTTTGCATTGAGTTTGGACAATAAACATACCGTCTCGACGTGTGTAGTTCTCGGGAACATGTCGACGGGCTGGATTTTGTTTACTTTGTAGCCGCCGTTCTTTTTCAGATATGCCAGATCCTTTGCGAGACTTTCGGGATTGCAGGAGACGTATACGATCTTTTCGGGAGAAATGGTGTGTACAGCGTCTAAGAAGTTTTTGCCGCAGCCTGCACGGGGCGGGTCCAGGAAGGCTATGCGGATGTTGTCTTCTTCTGCCATCAGCTCTGCGGCGATGTCTTCCGCGTCACTGCAGCGGTACTCGATATTTTCCAATCCGTTTATGCGGGCGTTTACTTCCGCGTCGTGGACGGCGTTGGCGTTATTGTCGAAGCCGATTACGGATATATCTTCGTAATTTTTGGCGCAGGCAATGCCGATTGTACCGATTCCGCAATAGGCATCCAATACTCTGTCGCCCTTTTGGGGTGCGGCAAACTGCAGGGCGGTTTCGTACAGTCGTTCTGTTTGTTTGGTATTCACCTGATAGAAAGAACGGGCGGAAATGCGGAACAGGCAGCCGTTCAGTTTATCGGTGATGGTAGCTGTCCCGTAGAGGACTTCTTCCTTTTCCTCCATCCACAGGGGGATGTCTTTCATATTGATTACACGTACCACAGAAGTGATTTTCGGGTGTCGTTTCACCAGTTCCTTTGCCAATGCTTCTCCGCCGGGGAACGGATAAGAGGAAGTCACCAATGCCACCATATAGGTATCGCTTGCCGCGGCGTGGCGTACCATGACGTGTCTCAGCTGACCTTTACGGCGGGTTTCGTCCCATGCGGTGACACGGTTGGGTGTCATAAGTTTATATACGGTACGCACAATATGGGCGGCTTCCTTATTCTCGATCAGGCAGTCGTCGCATTTTACGATACGGTTGCCGGAGGACTGGTAGATGCCGTACTGGACTCTATCCTTCCCTGCCTGACGGAACAGCGCCTGCAGTTTATTTCTGTAATGATAGGGATCTTCCATAGAGAGGATTTCTTCTATATGACCGTATTTTCCGAGCAGGCGGATCAGGCGGCCCATTTTCATGCTGCATTCTTCTTCATAAGTCAGATTCCATGTCTGGCACCCGCCGCAGCTTCTGCGCATGGAACAGATTTTTTCTGCGTTTTCCGCTTCGGGGGCTTGGGTATTTACTTTTTGAGTGTTGAATGGTTTTTTATAGTCTTTCACGTGATCCTCGATAGATTGTTTTTCTTAATTATACCGATTTTTTCCGTTAATTGCAATAGAATTTACATTTTATCGGTAAGTTTTCGCAAAAAAGCTGTCTGTATTTCCGTTGTGGTTACAGACAGCTTTGGCGTTATCTTTTTTTCAGCCGGAAGAACAGTCTTGCAAATGCTTTACCGTCAAAGGGGATCAGAGGATAAAGATAACTGAATTTTCCGTTGAAGGTCGTATTGGTTGCAACGAGTGTGAGGGCGAGGATAATTCCGAGGATGAAGCCCCAGATATCGAAAAGTGCGGTCAAAAGCAGGATCAGCATACGCAGGTATTTGAACGCGAACCCGAGTTCGTAACTGGATTGTGTGAAGTTGGCAATGGCTGCAAATGCCATATAGAAAATTACATCCGGTGACAGCCAGCCTACGGTTACTGCAAAGTCACCAAGCAGCAGACCTCCTACTACGGAGAGGGAGTTTGAGAGGACATTCGGTGTATTCAGAGAGGCAAGCTTCAGTCCGTCAAGGGCAAATTCTGTCAGAAATAACTGCAAAATGATCGGTAGGCTGCCCGGGTCGTCGGGGATGATGAAGCTTAGCCATGACGGGAGAATGGCTTCATGGCGGAGCAGGAGATACCAGAGTGGTGTCAGGATCATGGTCATCCAGAATATGAAATGCCGCAGGACACGGAGATAGGTACCGGTCAGTGGTGGAAAATAGAAATCGTCGGTTTCCTGCAGGAAGTGAAAGATGGAAGTTGGGAAGATCATTCCTTCCGGACTGTTGTCGCACAGGAGGATAATACCGCCTTCCAGAATTATGGCTGATGCGGCATCGGGGCGTTCTGTGGAGCGGATGCGGGGGAATGGGTTATACCATTTGTGTGAAAACATGGATTCTGCAAGGCTCTGGTGACCCATTACCAGGGAATCTGTCTGCAAGGATTCCAGTTTTGCGGTCAGCTGTTTTACGTATTCCGGATCGGCGAGATGTTCCATATAACACAAGGCGATATCTGTACGGGAGCTGGTGCCGACATTGAGGTAACGCACGGTTAGACGCGGGTCACGGATTCTGCGGCGGATCATAGCGGTGTTGAATATCAGGGTTTCCACAAAGCCGTCACGGCTGCCGCGCATGACTTTGTCGTTTTCCGGTTCTTCTGTGGTTCTGGCCGGATAGGTACGCAGGTCGATGATCAGCGCATTCGGGCCGAAGCCTTCACACAGAAATGCCGTACAGCCGCTCATTACGGATAGGATCAGCTGATCTATGGAAGCGCTTACGTCCACTTCCACAGCGGGCAGGGATTGTTCTGCGAATTTTCCTGCTGCGGCGGGGGATGCGTCGCCGTAATCCTTTACGGACAGGAGGTGGGTCATCAGCTTCTGCATGGATTCTCCTTTTATGAAACCGTCGATATAGTAGAGGGTGATTCTTTTTCCGCTGATTTCCATTTCCCGTTTGATCATATCAAAGCTGTTGTCCGGGCGCAGGATTTCATCGAGTTTCCGTACGTCCTCTGCGTAGATCCCCGTCAGATTTCCTTTGTAGATTTCCAAATTGAAAATGCCTCCGTTCATACTCGTTCTATTGCCGAGTATGGACGGAAGCATTTGGTTTTATTCACTTTTCCCTCTTCTGTACCGGTTTGAAGAACTGGTAGTAGTAACATGGGATCATGCCGTTGTACAGTTTACGGATCTTATCGGCCCTTCTGCCATAGAGGATGGTAAATTTTTCGTGAGGTGTGAGCACGTAAATCTGCCATGTGGGGAATTTCTCGAAGGATTTGCCCATATTGCGGTACAGGTCTTCCGCTTCGGACAAGGTCATGAGCCGTTCGCCGTAGGGAGGGTTCGTTACGATGGTTCCGCGGCAGCCGGGATTTTCGATTTGCAGGGCGTCGGCCTCGAAGAAATGAATCAGGTCAGCCACACCGGCTCGTTTGGCGGCGGCCGATGCGATGGAAATACATTCGGGTTCGATATCCGATGCGTTTACACGGAAGGATGTTTCCATACGGATATTGGAACGTGCTTCTTCCCTTGCCTGCTGCCAAAGAGATTTGTCAAACTGCGGGTAGGCTTCACCGGAGAAGGAACGCTTGATACCCGGTGCAATATGACGCATCTGCAGTGCAGCTTCGATGGCAATGGTTCCGGATCCGCAGAAGGGGTCCCACAGGAGGACATCCTCTCTCGGGCGTGCCAGTTTGGCCATGGCTGCGGCTAAAGTTTCACGGATAGGTGCGGCTACACTTTCCGGGCGGTATCCTCTTTTGTGCAGGGGTGTGCCGGAGGTATCGATCATGAGGGAGGCGGTATCCTTGAAAATGAAGAATTCAATACGGTATTTTATGCCGGTTTCCGGGAGGATGGTCAGGCCGTATTTCTGGCCGAGGCGTACGGAGATTGCTTTCTTGATGATCTTCTGGCAGTCCGGTACGGAAAAGAGCGCGCTTTTTATGGCGTGGCCCGTTACGGGAAATACATCATTTTTGCCAATGAAATTTTCCCACGGGAGGGCTTTTGTACCTTCAAACAGAGCGTCGAAGGTAGGGGCGTGGAATTCGCCGAGCTTGATATACAGTCTTTCAGCGTAACGAAGGTTTATATTGCATCTGGCACAGGCGGAAGCGTCTCCGAGGAAGCTGATTCTGCCGTCCATATTCTGGGTTCTTTTATATCCCAGCACGTCGATTTCTTCACCAAGCAGTCCTTCCAGTCCGAACAGGCAGGTTGCGGTGTATTCATACATGGTTGTCATTTCGTGAGTTCTCCGTTCTTTTTATCCTCGGGTTTCGGCGGGTTGGTTCTGGGAAGTGTGAAGCTGAAGCGACACCATTTGCCGTATTCGCTTTCCACCCAGATTTTTTCCTGGTGTGCATCGATTATGGTTCTGGCAATATAAAGTCCCAGCCCTACGCCGGTTTTATCAAGGCCTCTGCTCTTATCGCTCTTATAGAATCTGTCGAAGACAAAGGGCAGATCTTCCGGAAGCAGGCCGTCACCTTCGTTATATACGCTTACCGTGATCTTACCGGCTTTTTCATGGATTCCGATCTCGTATCTGCCGCCTTCTCTGGAGAATTTAATGGCGTTGTCGCAGATATTGTACAGGATCTGATGGATGGCGTCCCTGTCGGCGGATACGTAGATATTGTCTTCATCCGCGTCGAATACTACATCCAGTTTTTTTGCTTCCAGACGCTGTTCGGAGGCAATAATGATTTCCCTCGCCTGTTCGCAGATATCGAAGGGGATCATGTTGAATTTTCTTTCTCCTGCCTGGATTCTTGTGATGTCCAGCAACGAAGACACAAGGCGGGACAGGCGGCGGACTTCTCCGGCAATTACTTCAAGATAATAACTGTGCTTTTCCGGTGGGATGGCGCCGTCCAGGATTCCGTCTATGAAGCCGGAGATTGTGGTCATGGGGGTACGCAGGTCATGGGAAACATTGGCAAGGAACAGGCGGCGCATTTCTTCGCTGTGCTCCAGTGAGCCTGCCATGTTATTGAATGCTTCCGCAAGTTCGGCAACTTCATCATTGCCCTGTACCGGTACGCGCACATCGAAATGTCCTGCAGCAAAGGCTTTGGCGGCTTTACTCATGGCACGCAGGGGGGAAACGAGTTTTTCACTGATCAGATAAATGGCGATCAGGGCTGCCAGCAGAAGCCACAGGCTGGACATGATGATGGTTTTGATCATGGCATCCAGCAATGCGTCTTTGGTGGCGGTCAGTGTACAGGTCATGACGGAACCGAGTACATTGCCCGACTGAGAAGTGATCGGAAGGATATAGGTGATATGGTTGCTTGTGAAAAAGCCGTCCAGGGTATCGTTTCTGGTGATTCTTTCGCCGATCAGGATGGAATCCGTTATGGTCTGGGGATAGGTCAGTCCCTGTTCCGTGGAAATCTGTCCGTTCTTATCGGTGAAATTCTGAGAGTTTTCCGAGCCGCCGGCCAGTTTGATGTTTCCCTGACTGTCAGCGATGAACACCATGATACTGTCGAAGTTGATAGCCATTACATCCAAGATCGGTTTAATGTCATTCAAGGATTCATTCAGGTATCCGGCGAAATTTTTCTCTCCGCTGTTGTTATAGTCTTCGATCACGAAGTCGGTGATGGAATAGGCTACGTTGGCCAGGGTACGTTCCTTTGTATTGGCGTCGTAGGTATTTACAAGGGATGTGATGATGACGGCGGACATGACCATACTGAGTATGATGATCGCCATGAAGACGGAGATGTATTTGATAAAAACACTTTTGAACATTATTTTTTCTCCTGAAAAGGATAAAAACTTGACGCCCGTTTGCACAGACGTCAAGTGTTATGGCAAATATACAATTACTGGATCAGCTCGAATTTGTAACCTACACCCCAAACGGTCTTGAGAGACCATTTATCGGATACGCCTTCCAGTTTTTCGCGCAGTCGCTTTACGTGTACGTCAACGGTACGGGAGTCGCCGAGGTAGTCAAAGCCCCATACTTTATCGAGCAGTGCGTCTCTGGTAAACACACGGTTGAAGTTGGAGGCAAGGAAGTACAGCAGATCCAGTTCCTTCGGGGGAATGTCCACGGTCTTGCCGTTCAGCTTCAGTTCGTATTTGCTCTTGCTGATTTCGATATTTTCAAATTTGATGGTTTCGTCATCGTTCTGGTTGTCGTGGGAGGAATATCTGCGCAGAACCGCTTTGATACGGGCGGAAAGCTCCTTCATGTCAAAGGGCTTGGTCACAAAGTCATCCGCACCCAGTTCCAGACCGAGCACCTTATCGAACACTTCGCCCTTGGCGGTGATCATGATGATGGGCTTGGAGGAAATTTCACGGATTTCACGGCATACCTGCCAGCCGTCCTTATTCTTCGGAAGCATGATGTCCAGAAGTACCAGGTCGGGTTCGTACATTTTGAAGAAATTGATGCCTTCCACACCGTCTCCGGCAATCTTTACTTCATAACCTTCGTTTTCAAAATATAAGCGCAGCAGATCGCAGATGTTCGCATCATCGTCAACAACCAATAATTTTGTTCCCATTGTTCATCGTCCTCTCTTTATATTAGTCTTGTGTCTCTCTTTTGTATTTTACCATTGTTCTGCCGCTCTTTTCTGCGGCTTGCGGTAATTTGACGTTTCTTTTTCGGAAATGTTCCCTTTTTCTGCCCAAAAATGATACTTATACATTTCCGCTCGGTTGTTTATTCACGAAACCGTACTATAAATTATATTATACATGATTCTAATGTAAATTGCAATACTTAAAAAACAGGATTATTCAAATTTTCCATGAATATTCATTGAATGAACCGCCTGCTTTACTCCGTGAGACCGATTTGTGATTATATTATAGAGCATCATTGTGAATCCTGTGTGACGCTGCAGTGACTGAACCGTCGAATCCGATGAATTTTTTGTAAAATCTGGCTTTATGGAGAATTTTTCACTTTTTTTCTGAAGATTTGCCGCTGTGCTCTTGCATACTTCGGCAGATTCATGTATAATATAAGTAATTATGTCACAAGAAAGGAACCTGATCCGTTCTTCTGCGGCAGGTTACAGAAAATATGAAACTCGGTATTATCGGTTTGCCCAATGTCGGCAAAAGTACTCTTTTCAATGCACTGACCGGTGCCGGTGCACCCAGTGCAAACTATCCCTTCTGCACCATTGACCCCAACGTAGGTGTTGTACAGGTGCCCGACAAGCGTCTGGACGTTCTGGCGGAAATGTACAATCCCCAGCTGTACACACCGGCTGTGATTGAATTCGTGGATATTGCCGGTCTGGTTCGCGGTGCTTCCAAGGGTGAAGGGCTTGGCAACAAGTTCCTGTCCCATATCCGTGACGTAGATGCGGTCGTTCACGTGCTGCGCTGCTTTGAAGACTCCGACATCATTCATGTGGACGGTGACGTGGATCCTACCAGAGACCTGGAAACCATCAACATGGAGCTGATCTATGCGGACATCGAAACCGTTGAAAAGCGCATTGACAAGACGCAGAAGCTTATGAAGGGTGACAAGACTCTTGCCGGTCAGCTGGCTCTGTTTGAAAGAGTTCTCGCGGGACTGAATGACGGTATGACTGCGCGCAGTCTGGAATTCACCGACGACGAACGGGAGATTCTGGATGATCTGACCCTTCTGACCATGAAGCCCGTTATTTATGTGGCCAATGTGAGCGAAGATGAAGCGGCCGAGGTTTCTGCGGACAATGAACTGTACAAGAAGATCTGTGCGGCTGCTGAAGTGGAAGGTGCGGAAGTAATTCCCGTATGTGCCGGTATTGAAGCGGAAATCGCTGAGCTGGAACCGGAAGAAAAGGCTATGTTCCTTGAAGAAATGGGTATTGTGGAAAGCGGTCTGGACAGACTGATCAAGGCAAGCTATTCCCTGCTCGGGTACATCAGTTATCTGACTGCAGGTCCCAAGGAAGTCCGTGCGTGGACCATTGTTAAGGGTACCCGTGCTCCTCAGGCTGCAGGTAAGATCCACAGCGACTTTGAAAGAGGCTTTATCCGCGCCGAAGTTGTGGCGTATGACGATCTGATTGCCTGCGGTTCCATGAATGCGGCAAAGGAAAAGGGACTTATCCGCAGTGAAGGTAAGGAATATGTCATCGCTGACGGTGATGTTGTTCTCTTCCGTTTCAACGTATAATAATTTCACAAATAACAAAACAGCAGGCATCTGCCTTTTCCGGTGGCTGCCTGCTGTGTGTTTTATCGGTGTTTTTCCAGATATTCACGGCGCAGGATGGAGCACACGCCGATGGATACGTAATGGTCCTTTACGTGCATGGATTCTCTCTGTATTCCTTCGAACTGCATACCCACTTTTTCCATAACTCTACGGCTTCGGTTATTGCCTTCCATGTATTTCGCTTCGATGCGGTTCATTCTCAGCTGCATGAAGCCGAAGCGAAGGATTGCCTGTACAGCTTCCGGGGCCAGTCCGTTACCCCAATAATATGGATTCAGGACATATCCGATTTCGGCGGAATTATTTTCCAGAGTAAATCGGGTAAAGCCGCAGGTGCCGATCATTTTGTTTGCCCCTCTCAGGACAACGGCCCAATCGTAGAATTCGCCGGTTCTGTAGCGGGACTGGATATACTGAAGATATTTGTAGGTATATGCTTCGCTTTCGTGGGGATCCCACAGAAGGTATTCGGTTACATCTCTGCGGCAGGCGTATTCGTACATATCCTTATAATCGGTTTTCAGCATTTTCCGCAGTACAAGCCGGTTGGTCAGTATCTGGGGCGGTTCGCGGAATATGCGCTGCAGTTCGTCTCTGTTCATGAAATTCTCTCCTGCCGATCGGGTGATTTTCTTTACTGCTTCTTATTATATATCCAAATCCCGTCGATTGCAAGGAAAAAACTGTAATTTTACACGATATGTTTACAAAACCCCATAGATTTTTGCGGGTTTCTGTAGTATCATATTAGACGGTATACTTTTCCCCTCCCTCTCATATAATTGTCCAAAAGTATCGGAGGGGTGTATGGGAGATTCTGTTGCGGAGAAAAGAGCGGTTTCCGAATTTTTTTCACGGACTGCTGTACTGTTTTTGTTCTATCTTTTCATTTTCGTGGTTTCTGCGGCCGTTGGGTATTGGCTCGGCGGGGGAATATCCGGTGAGGATATATTTATTCCGTTGCCGGATGTCTGTAGTGCGGATATTTCGGAACGTATCCGTTATTTCTGTACTGTGCTACGCGGGACCCTGCTGCAGTGTCTGCTTCTTTTTATAGGCGGCTTATCCGTCAGGCCCATGGTTGTTCCCTGCGCGCTGTCTTTATACAGAGGTTATTGTTTCGGCTATGTACTTTCTCTGCAGCGGATGGCTTTGTTATATACGCACGCTGCTGAAGAAACATTGCTTTCGTATTTTGCCGCTTCGGTATTTCTGCTGCTTTTTGCTGCCTGGGCTGCTGTCAGACTCCAATGCCGGCTTTCACAGATCCATCTTCGGCATTTGCCGGGCAGCAGAATCTACTTGTTTCTGTTCCTGAGTCTTTCGGGAATTGTATTTCTCCTGTACTGTATTCCTTTTTTCATTACGTAAAATAACAGATATTCAAATTTATGAGGTGAGTTTATGCCGCGTCAGCTGCCCGATGATAACCAGTATCATGCGCTGGATGAAATAGAACGCATGGAACAGGAAGAACTGAAAGCCAAAAAGGGCGGAAAGTTCAATCTCTTTTCTCAAAAGGAAAATCTGGATCGCGATGGGGTTTCCAAGGATGAGGAACAGATCTGCGACAATCCGAATCTGCCCAATTTCTTCAAGTTTGTTGGACGGAAGATCAATCAGCTGCTTTCTGTGAATATTCTGATGATATTCGGAAATTTCCCCATTTTCTTTGCTCTGTTTGCCATGAGCGGGTATCTTTCCCTCCACACAACGACGCCTTATCACGCCGTGTTTGCACCCTTGAACGGTGTTATGCATTTTGATTCTTCTCCCGCTACGGCTGCGCTGTTCAACATTTTCGGTCTGCAGGCGCCGCTGACGGTTCTTTCCACCGGAGATTATGTACTACTGGCGCTGACCGGGTTGATGATCTTTACTTTCGGTCCCGTTTGTGTGGGTACTACTTACATTCTGCGGAATATGTTCAGAGGTGAAGGGATTTTCCTCTGGCACGATTTCTGGTACGCCATCAAGAGAAACCTGCGCCAGGGTCTGATTTACGGTATTCTGGATCTGCTGATTATGTTCCTTTTGGCTTATGATATTTTCTTCTTCCAGCTGAACTTCGGCAATTCCACCGTTATGAACATGATGTTCTTTGCCAGCATTGTTCTTGCGTTTCTTTACTTCTTCATGCGGATGTACATTTATCTGATGATGATAACTTTTGACCTCAGTATTCTGAAGCTTTTAAAGAACGCGCTGCTGTTTACCGTTCTCGGCGTCAAGCGGAATATTATGGCACTGCTCGGTACGGTTGTTGTACTGATGCTGGAATACCTGCTTTTGGCTACGTACTTCCCACTCGGTGTCATTATGCCCTTTGTGATTCTCTTCTCCCTGTGCTCCGCAATCGGTGTTTATGCGGCGTATCCCAAAATCAAGGAGATTATGATCGATCCCTATTATAAAGACAACGAATAAATACGAAAAGGGGCTGTCGCATAGCATTAACAAATTGTGAACAGCTTGTGCAATACTAACAAGAAAATCCAGAGATGCAGTAGTGACACCTCTGGATTTTTGTTTCTCTTGTATAGGGCGAAAGCGCAATTTTTTAACTTGCGACAGCCCCTTTTTCTTTTATGCACCGCCCAGAAGCTCGGATACTGTGACAAAATGGTAATCCTTTGCAAGCAGTACCGGGATGATTTTCCGCAGGGCTTCCGGGGTTGGGGAGTCTGATGCTATATAATCGTGGAACAGGATGATGTCGCCGCTTTTAATGTTGGATAAGACTTCGTTTGCAATGGTTTCGCTGGGGGTGTGTGCCCAGTCACGGGTATCTACGGACCAGAGAACAACTGTATAGTCCAGATTTTCGGCGGCTTTGTATACGTTATCGCCGTACATTCCTCCGGGCGGTCGGAGCAGGCGGCATCGGAATTCTGTGTTTTCATAGACTGCATCCTCAGCACCGAGAATTTCATCGAGAACGGAATTGTATTCGGCTTTGCGCAGATTGGCATGAGTATAGGTGTGATTGCCGATTTCGTGACCTGCTTCGTACTCACGTCTGACCAGCTCCGGAAACCATTCTGCGTTTTCACCTACCACGAAAAATGTGGCTTTCAGATCGTATTCGGCGAGAATGTCCAGTATTTCTTTGGTATATACGGGATGCGGGCCGTCGTCGAAGGTCAGGGCTATCTTCTTGTCGTCATTCGGCTGCCAGGAATACAGCACGTTATCGTCTTCCGCGGTAATCGGGGAAATGGCTGCAAGAAGCGTGACACACAGAACCAGCAGAGATATTGGTTTCTTCCATTTCATCACATGTCCCGCTCTCCGGTCAGTTCATCCAGTGTGCCGAAGCGGAAGCCCATATTTTTCCATTCCCGGATCAGATCGTCCAATATTTCCGCATTGGTTGCCGATGTTGGATGGAGCAGGAGCACTTCGCCGTTATGGGTTCCGGCCAGGACTTTTTCTATGGCTTTCTCGGGTGACATTTGATTATTGTTGTCCCAGTCTGCGTACGCAAAGCTCCAGAAAATGGTTTTGTAGCCGAGATCGTTAGTCCATTTCATGGTTTGTTCGCTTGTTTTTCCTTCCGGAGGACGGTAATAGGGAGCAAGTTTTTCTCCGGTGTTTTCGGTATAGATTTTCTCCATTTCTTCGATTTCCGCTTTGAAAGCATTGAAGTCCGTCAGTTTGGTCATATCTTTATGGTTGGCAGTATGATTGCAGATGAGGTGGCCTTCCTCTTTCATGCGTTTTACAAGGGCTGTATCCTTTTGTACGAGATTTTTCAGTACAAAAAATGCGGCGGGTACCTCTTCGCTTTTCAGGATGTCGAGTATTTTTTCGATGTTTCCGTTTTCGTACCCGGCGTCAAAGGTCAGGTATATTACTTTATCTTCGCTGTTTATATCACAGTGTCTCCTGTCTATCCACCAACCGTTATGGTCTTGGACATAAGAAAGTTCCGGTGCTATAGTCGGCTGGGTATGATCCGTTGTTTTGCGGAAATACCATCCTTGTGCATTGGCTGACGGATTTTCTGCGTGAATATGGCACGGATTGGCGGTCAGGATTGTCAGAATGCATAAAATAAGTGTTGTTATGCTCTTTTTGTATATTGTTGGCATAATTGCTCCTTTCGTTTTCGGATTTCAGGATTTATTCTGTGCACGTGTCGTTGATTTAGTCCGTGAAATATATGGTTGTCTTTATGAAAAATCTTATAAATAATAAATATTTCATTCATTTGCTCAATTTCACGGGATATTATGACTGGTTTTGCGTAATAACTTACATATTATAAGCGGTTTTATCGGCTTTTTCATCTTGTTTTTCGATTCATTGTGTATTTTTATAATATTTCTTTGCATATTTATACTAATTTGTTCATGTTGTCTATTGCAAATTCCGGAAAAGTATATTATAATATTGTACATGAAAAATTAAGCTTATCCCGAAAGGATTTATTGTCATGAAAAAAGAAATCAAAAAAATCGTTCTTGCTTATTCCGGCGGTCTGGATACCTCTATTATTATTCCGTGGCTGAAGGAAAACTATGAAGGCTGTGAAATCATCGCCGTTTCCGGCAATGTAGGTCAGGCAGATGAACTGGAAGGCCTGGAAGAAAAGGCTATTAAGACCGGCGCTTCCAAACTGTACATCGAAGACCTGCGTAAGGAATACATTGAAGAATACATCTGGCCCTGCCTGAAGGCTGATGCCAAGTACGAAGACTATCTGCTGGGTACTTCTCATGCACGTCCCTGCATCGCCAAGAGACTGGTGGAAATCGCGCTGGCTGAAGGTGCCGATGCGATCTGCCACGGCTGCACCGGTAAGGGTAACGACCAGGTTCGTTTCGAACTGACCATCAAGGCTCTCGCTCCCGATATGGCCATCATCGCTCCCTGGAGAATCTGGGATATTCAGTCCCGTGACGAAGAAATCGACTATGCGGAAGCTCACAACATTCCTCTGAAGATCAACAGAGAAACCAACTATTCCAAGGACAAGAACCTGTGGCATCTGAGCCATGAAGGTCTGGATCTGGAAAATCCCGCAAATGAGCCTCAGTACAATAAGAAGGGCTTCCTGGAGCTGAGCGTTTCTCCCGAACAGGCTCCCGACAAGCCGACCTACATCACCATCCACTTTGAAAAGGGTGTTCCCACCGCGCTCAACGGTGAAGAAATGGACTGCGTTGCTCTGATCGATGCGCTGAACAAGATCGGCGGTGCGAACGGTATCGGTCTGCTGGATATCGTTGAAAACCGTCTGGTTGGTATGAAGAGCCGCGGTGTTTACGAAACGCCCGCAGGTACCATTCTGTACAAGGCACACAATGTTCTGGAAACCATCACCGTGGACAAGGAAACCGCACACTTCAAGACCATGGTTGGTCAGAAGCTGGGTGAACTGGTTTACAACGGTCAGTGGTTCTCTCCCCTGCGTGAAGCCATCTGCGCTTTCGTTGACGAAGCTCAGAAGCACGTTACCGGTGATGTTACCCTGAAGCTTTACAAGGGCAACATGATCAACGCAGGTGTTACTTCTCCCTACAGCCTGTACAGCGAACAGACCGCTTCCTTCGGTGTGGACGAAGATTACAACCAGAAGGATGCTGACGGCTTTATCAACCTCTTCGGTCTGCCGATCAAGATGAAGGCCCTCGCTGAAAAGAACTGGGACAAATAATCTGACGAATTAAATCATGAACACTTCCGGGGACGGTACGTTTTCTGTACTGCCGGAAGTGTTCTATAGCTTTTTCCTACCCCCATATTAACTTCATTTCTACTGTCCATTGGAGGATTATCATGGCGAAAATGTGGGATGCCCGTTTTTCCAAGGCTGAAAACAGCCGGGTAAACGATTTCAACTCCTCAATTTCTTTTGACTCGAGAATGTACCGTGAAGATATTACCGGCTCCGTTGCCCATGCTAAAATGCTCGGCAAATGCGGTATCATCCTTTCCGAAGAAGCCGACAAGATTGTTTCTGCGCTGAAGGAAATTCTTGCCGATCTGGATTCCGGAAAGCTTGCCATCGATCCGGAAGCGGAAGATATTCATATGTTCATCGAAGAGGTGCTGACTGCGCGGATCGGTGACACCGGCAAGAGACTGCACACTGCCCGCAGCCGGAATGACCAGGTGGCTCTGGATATCCGTCTGTATCTGCGGAATCAGATTACGGAAATCCGTTCTCTGCTGGCTTCCCTGCTGAAGACCATTGCAGACACCGCTGCCAAGCACACCGAGACGGTTATGGCAGGTTATACACATCTGCAGAGAGCACAGCCTGTTACTTTCGGTCATTACATTATGGCTTATGCCCAGATGTTTTTCCGTGACGATCTCAGACTGGCACAGACCGCTGACCGCATGAATCTCTCCCCTCTGGGTTCCGGTGCGCTCGCTTCCACCACTTATCCCATTGACAGACATATGGTTGCGGAGCTGCTCGGATTCAAGGGTGTTACGGAAAACAGTATTGACGGTGTTTCCGACAGAGATTCCGTTCTCGAACTTGCCTTTGATCTTTCTCTGATTATGATGCATCTCAGCCGTTTCTCCGAGGAAATCATTCTGTGGTGCTCCACCGAGTTCGGTTTTATCGAGCTGGATGACGCGTTCTCTACCGGTTCCTCCATTATGCCGCAGAAAAAGAATCCCGATATTGCGGAACTGGTGCGCGGTAAGACCGGACGGGTTTACGGCGATCTGACTACGCTGCTGACTATGATGAAGGGGCTTCCCCTTGCGTACAATAAGGATATGCAGGAAGACAAGGAAGCTATTTTTGATGCAGTGGACAATGCGAAGATCTGTCTGGAGTTGTTTACCGCTATGCTGGCTACCTGCACGGTGAAGAAGGAAAAGCTTCGTCAGGCCGCTTCCAAGGGATTCATCAATGCTACCGACTGTGCTGATTATCTGGTTAAGAAGGGGATGCCTTTCCGTGACGCCTATAAGATCTGCGGCCGTCTGGTTGCTTACTGTATTGAACACAGTTCCGATCTGGAATCTCTTACGCTGGATGAGTTCCACACGTTCTCTCCTCTGTTTGACAATGATGTTTACGATGCTGTTAATCTGGAAAACTGCGTAAACGGCAGACTGGTTTACGGCGGTCCCTCCAGGGCTTCCGTGGAACATCAGATCGATTTAATCAAATCCTATGTAAATTCTATCGAGGTATCCATGTTATGATTTATGCCGCTATTATTGGTGCTACCGGTTATGCCGGTGCTGAACTGGTAAGACTGCTGGGCGGTCATCCCGAAGTGGAGATCACCGGTCTTTCCTCCGTATCTTTCGCAGGTCAGCCCATTTCCGATGTTTATCCCAATTTCAAGAAAACACCTCTGCCGATGCTGACGGATGAAGATACCGCTATTCAGGGTGCGGATGTTGTTTTTGCTTCTCTGCCCCACGGACTCAGTGAGCCTCTCGCAGAAAAATGCGCGGCTCAGAACACGCTGCTGATCGACCTGGGTGCCGATTTCCGTCTGGAATCCGAAGCGGATTACGAAGAATGGTACAAGAAACCTTTTGACAAGCCGGAACTGCATGGCGGTGCTGTTTATGCGCTGCCCGAGCTGTTCAGAGAACGGATCAAGTCGGCCGGCATTATTGCCAACCCCGGCTGTTATCCCACGGCTGCTG
Source organism: Oscillospiraceae bacterium (assembly GCA_015063745.1). Classification (GTDB taxonomy): domain Bacteria; phylum Bacillota; class Clostridia; order Oscillospirales; family CAG-272; genus UMGS1696. Next base: position 15,667 of record SVTO01000047.1, read on the forward strand.
CACTCGGCCTGGCTCCTGCACTCAAAAACGGACTGGTACGGACGGAAGGTATTATTATCGATGCCAAATCCGGTGTTACCGGTGCGGGCCGCAGTCTGACACAGACCACCCATTATCCCGAAGCCAACGAATCCATTTCCGCTTACAAGGTTGGTGCTCACAGACACACGCCCGAGATTGAACAGACCCTTTCTCATATGGCCGGTACGGATATCACGCTGACCTTCGTTCCTCATCTGCTTCCTGTGAACCGTGGTATTGAAGAAACCATTTATGTAAAGCTGAAGGACGGTGTTACCATGGATATGGTACGCAGTGCCTATGAGGAATTCTACAAGGATGAACAGTTTGTTCGTCTGGAAAAGGAAGGCAATGTGGCACAGATCCGCTGTGTTACCCGTTCCAACTACTGTGACATTTCCCTGCACTGTGACAAGCGCACGGGTACGCTGATCGTTTGCTCCTGCATCGACAATATGGTAAAAGGCGCGGCCGGTCAGGCGATTCAGAATATGAACATTTATTTTAATCTGCCGGAATCCATGGGTATTGATGCCCTGCCTGCAGGATTTTGATTGAGGTACGTATATGAGTATTGAATATAAGGAAATTGCCGGCGGGGTATGTGCTGCAGCCGGTTTCAAGGCTTACGGTGTACATGCCGGTTTCCGCAAGAATACAACCAAGCTGGATCTGGCTATGCTGGTGGCGGACAAGCCCTGTACTGCGGCCGGTACATATACCAAGAATAAGGTTTTTGCAGCCCCTGTGGGTGTTACCCGTTCTCATCTTGCCGATGGTATTGCCCAGGCGGTGATCTGCAACAGCGGTAATGCCAATGCCTGCACCCCCGACGGATATGAAACTGCGGAAGCTTCCTGCGCGGCTGTTTCTGCGGTTACCGGTATTCCGGCTGAAAATGTGATTGTGGCTTCTACCGGTGTTATCGGTGTTTCCCTGCCTCTGGAGCCGCTTACCGGTGCTCTGCCTGAGTTGTACGGTGCGCTGGAAGCAAGTGCTGTCGGTGCGGATATGGCGGCACAGGCGATTATGACTACGGACCTGAAGAAGAAGGAATTTGCGCTGTCCTATGAATGGGACGGCAAGGTAATCCATATCGGCGGTATGTGCAAGGGTTCCGGCATGATTCATCCCAACATGGGCACCATGCTCGGTTTCATTACAACCGATGCCGCTGTTTCTTCCGCTATGCTGGACAAGGCGCTTCATGCGGCCATTGAAGACAGCTTCAATATGGTTTCCGTTGACGGTGACACCAGCACCAACGACATGGTTTGTGTAATGGCTTCCGGTATGTCCGGTGCGGATGAGATTCTGGATGAAAATGATGCTTATAAGGCTTTTGCCGGTGCGCTGAATGCGTTGTGCATGAAGATGGCTTCTGCTATTGCAGCTGACGGTGAAGGGGCTACCAAGTTCTTGAGATGCGAGGTTACGGGTGCTGCTTCCAGAGAGGATGCCAGGGTGCTTGCTAAGAGTGTTATTTCCTCTTCCCTTGTCAAGACCGCTATGTTCGGTGCGGATGCCAACTGGGGTCGTGTGATCTGCGCGCTGGGTTATTCCGGTGTGGATATTGACATGAAGACCATTGACATTTCCTTCAGTTCCGAAGCGGGTTCCATTGATGTATGCAAGGACGGCGGAACCCTTCTCTTTGATGAAGATATTGCCAAGAAGATTCTGAGCTGTGACAGTGTTATGATCCACTGCAATATGCATGCGGGTGAATTCTCCGCGGTGGCTATGGGGTGTGACCTCAGCTACGAATATGTACGTATCAACGGCGACTACAGAAGCTAAAGGAGAAAGATACTATGTCTATTTCCAATCAGGATAAGGCCAGTGTACTTGTTGAGGCACTGCCCTACATACAGAAATACACCGGTCAGACTGTTGTAATCAAGTACGGCGGGAATGCCATGCTGTCGGAAGAGCTGCAGGATGCGGTGATCAGTGACCTGGTTCTGCTGTCCCTTACCGGAATCAAGGTAGTTCTGGTACACGGCGGTGGCCCCGATATCAATGATATGTTAAAGAAGATCGGCAAAAAGTCCGAGTTTATCAACGGTCTGCGTTATACCGATGCGGAAACCGCTGAAGTAGCGCTGATGGTTCTCGCCGGCAAGACCAACAAGCAGCTGGTGGATCGTATTGAACGCACAGGCGGCAAGGCTGTGGGTCTCTGCGGTCTGGACGGTGGTTTGCTGAAGGCGAAGAGACATACTGATGATGCCGGAACGGATTACGGTTTTGTGGGTGATATTGTTTCCGTGGACGCCTCCATCGTAAAGGAAGTGCTGGACAGCGGTTACATCCCCGTGATTTCCACAATCGCCCATGTTGAAGACGGTCAGGGTGTTTACAACATCAATGCAGATACTGCAGCGGCTGAAATTGCCATTGCGCTGAAAGCCCGTAACTTTATTCTGCTGACGGATACCCGGGGGGTTCTGAAGGATCCTCACGATGAAACTTCCCTGATTCCCGTGATTCACACAAATGAAATCGAAAAGCTGAAGGCAGACGGAACGATCTCCGGCGGTATGATTCCTAAAGTGGAATGCTGTGTACACGCTGCTATGGGCGGTATTCAGCGTACCTTTATTACGGACGGTCGTGTGAAGCATTCCATTCTGATTGAAATGCTTTCCGAAGAAGGATGCGGCACCATGTTTGTGGATGCCGATCATTGAGGTTTGGTTATGGATAGAAATACAGTTATTCAGAATGATAATGAATTTATCATGCATACGTACGGTCGACTGCCTTTGGTGCCCGATCATGCTTCCGGTGCTTCCATCTGGGACAAGGATGGAAAGAAATACATCGACTTTACCAGCGGTATCGGCGTAAATGTACTCGGTTATTCCGATGCAGGTTGGGCACAGGCTGTGTTTGAACAGGCGTCCAGATATCAGCACGTATGCAATTACTACTACTGCGAACCCGCTTCTGCTTTGGCGGAGTGGCTGGTGAAAACCACAGGGCTTGAAAATGTATTTTTCGGCAATTCCGGTGCGGAGGCCAATGAAGGTGCCATCAAGCTGGCCAGAAAGTACAGCTTTGACAAGTACGGCGCAGGCAGAAACACCATCATTACACTGAACAAGTCCTTCCACGGTCGTACGGTCACTACGCTGGCTGCTACCGGACAGGATGTTTTCCATCAGTACTTCTTCCCTTTCACCGAAGGCTTCAAATACTGTGATGCCGGAGATCCGGATGCACTGAAGGAAGCCTGCACGGATGATGTATGTGCAGTTATGCTGGAAGTGATTCAGGGAGAAGGCGGTGTGAACATTCTTGATAAGGAATATGTTCGCTTCGTTGCGGCTCTCTGCGAGGAAAAGGATATTCTTTTGATCGTTGACGAGGTTCAGACAGGTATCGGTCGTACCGGTAAGGCTTTCGGTTTCCAGAATTATGATATTCTGCCGGATATTGTTACTTCTGCCAAGGGTCTGGCGGGTGGTCTTCCGATCGGTGCGTTTATCAGCGGCAAGAAAGCTTCTGCAACCCTCGGTGCCAGTGCCCACGGTTCTACTTTCGGTGCCAATCCGGTTGCTGCGGCGGCTGCTTGTTATGTGACCGGTAAACTGACGGATGAGTTTCTGCAGTCCGTGGAAAACAAGGGTAAGCTGATTGAGGAAAAGATTCTGGGTGCCGGACTGGAAAATGTAGTTTCCGTGCGCCGGATGGGTATGATGATCGGTATTCAGATCAAGGATGCCCCCAAGGAACGACTGCTCAAGGCCTTTGAAATGGGTCTGCTTGTACTAACTGCAGGCAAGGATGTGGTTCGTCTGCTGCCTCCGCTGAATATTTCCATGAACGAGCTGGATGAGGGTATTTCCCTGCTGATCGAAGCTTTATCTTAATTACGAAAGGAACTGCTATGAAAAAAGATTTACTGAAGATGGCGGATCTTTCTGCCGAAGAAATATATGAGCTGCTGGATCTGGCGGCTAAGCTGAAGTATGAAACCAGACACGGTATTGAACATCACATTCTGAAGGGTCAGTCACTCGGTATGATTTTCCAGAAGTCTTCCACCCGCACCAGAGTTTCCTTTGAAACCGGTATTTATCAGCTGGGTGGTCAGGCGCTGTTCCTCTCCCCCAGAGATCTGCAGATCGGCCGCGGTGAACCGCTGGAAGACACGGCAAGAGTACTTTCCAGATATCTTGACGGTATCATGATCCGTACCTTCGCGCAGAAGGAAGTGGAAGATCTGGCAAAGTATTGTTCTATTCCGATCATCAACGGTCTGACGGATTATTGTCATCCCTGTCAGATTCTTGCCGACCTTCTGACTGTTCGTGAATTCAAGGGTGGTTTTGACGGTCTGAAGATGTGTTATATCGGTGATGGCAACAATATGGCGAATTCTCTGATCGTCGGCGGTCTGACCGTTGGCATGAGAGTGGCGATTGCTTGTCCCAATGCATATCAGCCCGATCCCGAAGTCCTTGCATTTACGGAGAAGTATCCCGGCAAGTTCCTGATGACCGAAGATATTCTGGAAGCTGCTGCCGGCGCGGATGTTCTGTTCACTGACGTATGGGCTTCCATGGGTCAGGAAGAAGAAGCTGCGGAACGTCAGAAAGTATTTGCAGGTTATCAGATCAACCAGTCCGTTATTGATGTGGCGCACAAGGATGTTATGGTACAGCACTGTCTCCCCGCTCACAGAGGTGAGGAAATCACTGCAGAAGTATTCGAAGCCCATGCTGACGAAATTTTCGAAGAGGCGGAAAACCGGCTCCATGCGCAGAAGGCCGTTATGGTCAAGCTGATGGCAAAATAATATGTTTTCCCGGAAGTTCTGTACGGAGCTGCCGGGAATTTTTCTATTTATCCATTTTGAATACGGATTTTTTCCGTTATTTACTGCAATCTGCTGAAATTGGATTTTTTCATCGCAAAATATTTATTTTTGCCTCTCTTTGTGTTATAATATTTAGGTTGGATTATATAAATATTTGAAGTTGTATTTTACAGGAAAGGAAAGCTCCGGTTTCGGAGTGGGATGGAATTTTGGTTAGAGAAGATTTACGTAATATCGCGATTATTGCCCACGTTGACCACGGTAAGACTACGCTGGTTGACGAAATGCTCAAGCAGGGCGGCGCTTATCATGAAAATCAGGTTGTCAGAGAACGTGTTATGGACTCCGGGGATCTGGAAAGAGAACGCGGTATCACGATTCTTGCGAAGAATACTTCCGTTATTCGCAACGGTGTTAAGATCAATATTGTAGATACTCCCGGCCACGCGGACTTCGGCGGTGAAGTTGAACGTATTCTGAAAATGGTAAACGGCGTTATTCTGCTGGTTGATGCTGCGGAAGGTCCCATGCCTCAGACTCGTTTCGTTCTGCAGCGTGCTATGGAGCTGGGTCACAGAGTAATCGTTGTTGTAAACAAAATCGACAAGCCCGATGCCAGACTGGATGAAGTTCCGGATGAAGTTCTGGAGCTGCTGATTGAACTGGAT
>SVTO01000081.1 GCA_015063745.1 Oscillospiraceae bacterium
CTCCGGCACCTGAATATCCTTTTCTTCTGTCATTTTGTCTCCTATATTTAACCTTTATTGGTTTCGTCAGTCAGTGCGGGCAAATCTCCTTCACCAAGCACATTGGCAACACCGTTTGTCAGCGTGTCGATGGTGGCAATCACCCGTTTGTAATCCATACGTGTAGGTCCGATGATCCCGATGGCACCCACCGGGATTCCGTTCCGTTTGATCGTTTTGAAAATCAGGGTGGAATTGTCCATGATCTTCACCAGATTCTCCCGGCCGATAAAGACCTGCACCTGTTCGCTGCCCATCTGTCCGGCTTCTTCCGAAAGGATCTTTACCAGATCTTCCTTCCGTTCAAACAGCGCCAGCATTTCCTTCAGCCGGTCCATATCATAGTATTCCGGATAGGACAGCAGCCGGTTGATCCCTTCAAAGCGGATTTCTCCTCCGTCAAAGCCCGTGATGGTTTCGCAGACGCTCTTGATTACCGGAGACACCAGGAAATCATATTCGCCCATCTGCCGTTCCATGTGCATCAGCAGGGGCATGGTGATTTCTTCCGCCGTTCTTTCCGTTGCGCACTCGTTGAGTACCTTTGCCAGCTGCATACCGGCTTCAGGCGGCACCGGAATCTGGGAGCGGACATGCCGGGTTTTGATGGTCTGACCGATCACCATGATGAGCACCAGTGTGTGTTCGTCCAGCCGCATCAGTTCATACCGGTTTACCGTAATCCGCAGCATCCGGGGACGCAGGGCCATGGCGGTATAGTTGGTCAGTTTGGCTGCCAGCTGCATGGCACTCTGGAGTATGGTGTCCAGCTCTGTCTGCTTATTCTGTACCAGCCGTTTCAGTTCCGCCAGTTCATTCTGGGTCAGGTTGTACCGTTCCACCAGGGAATCCACGTAGAACCGATAACCCAGTTCCGAAGGAATCCGTCCCGCAGAGGTATGGGGCTGTTCCAGAAGACCCATTTCTTCCAGCTCTGCCATCTCATTGCGGATGGTAGCAGACGAATAGGCAATCTGCTTATTCTGCGTCAGAAACTTACTGCCTACCGGTTCACCGTTTTCGATATGGGCATCGATAATGGCTTTCAGTATCAGTTTTTTCCGTTCGCTGAGTTCTCTGTTTTCCTCTTTCAACCTCTTCCACCTCCCCGTTTACGGATTTGATCCGGAGGTTGACTGTTTACACTCTCACGAGATTTAGCACTGTTGGTGTTCGAGTGCTAAATTCTGTATAAAGAGTACCATTTTGCGCCTTCCAATTCAACAGGAATATAAATACGATTTGTTAATTAACTGTGAACGCCAAAAAAGAAGTTTGATTTCCCCGCAAAAAACAAAAAACGGCGTGGATATGCGCCTGACACACCACGTCGTTTTGGCATTTTATGCAGTTTTATCTGTGTTTTTTCGTACGCTTTGCCCAAAGCAAGCTGCCTGCGCAAATCCCGGGACAAATAAAGACCCATACCGGATCTCCCGTAGGCGGCGCTTCCGTCAGTTCCGCATTGGCAGGATCCTCTGACCAGGACATATCTTTCAGAGCACCGGTTTTAGCAGTGTACCCGGTACCATTGACAACATACACTTCGCCGATACAGGCTGTCAGATTCCGCACACCGAATCCACGGTTTCCTTCTGTGATCCGCCTGAGGGATTCTCTTTCCACGGTACATTCTGCTTTTCCGGCTTTCAGAGTAACCTCATGCAGAACCCCGTTTTCGATGGGAATTTCCACATGGATCATTTCTTCGCCGCTCTGTATGGCTCCCACAATCTCATCGCTCAGCGGCCCGAAATCGTCAACAGTGCCGTTTGCCCGTATGATCAGAGATGTAATATTGGAAGGTTCTTCTCCCCAGCTGGTCAGAAGAAAGGCCAGAAAGCCCCGGCTGCTCCGGACATCTTCAAACCGGAATGTAAACTCGATCGTATAGGAATCCGTCCACGGCATTTCCGGGAGAATGGCATATGTACGCAGGTCATCTTTTGTAACAATCTGCAGCATATCATCATCCAGCAGCAAAACGGAATCCGGCGAACTGTTTGTTCCCTTTCGGATACCGGCTTTGTAAATCGGTTTTCCGCTTACATCCGCAAAATCCTGCCGGTAGAGCACTTCACCGGGTTTATAGGAATCCGCATAAACAGAAACGCCCAGCAAGACTGTCAGAAGCAGAACAAATACGGATATACATACTCTTTTTCGCATGCCGGACCTCCCTGAAGAATTCACGGATTATACATAATTATATTATAAAGATTCCCCTGTAATCCGTCAAGGGGTTTTCGCTATTTCTTCCGCATTCAGACTATTTCTGTCAGTTTTATACAAAAAATACATACTTTTTTCGGGCATATAGCGCCCTCACTGATAGTTTATGCACTGGATATACATCCCGTGATGAAACACAAAAAAGCCCCGGACGAATCCAGGGCTTGTATGTACCAATCGGTGAATTAGTGAATGATGTAACGTTCGGTGTCTTTGTCGAACAGGTGAACTCTGGTCATGTCGATAGCAACATTTACGATATCGCCTGCACGGGTGGTGGAACGAGCGGATACACGAGCGGTCATGGAAGTTTCTTCGGAAACCAGGTACAGATAGATTTCAGCACCCATAAGTTCGGTAACTTCTACGTCGCATTCGATAACGGCGTCAGACATAGCCTTCAGGGAAGCCTGGTCGTCGTGGATACATTCAGGACGAACACCGGC
>SVTO01000048.1 GCA_015063745.1 Oscillospiraceae bacterium
TGGAGAATGAGATTGCCGACAATATGTATCAGCGGTCAGAACTGGACTATCTGATCTACAATGATCCGGTAGCGTATGCCGAGTTGATACTGAACGGCGATCCCGAGACCTACCTAAAAACCGTAACCGTGAATAAACTGTTTGAGAATTGACAATATCTCTGCTCGTTGGCTTGTTCCAACGTGCAGAAAGAAATTACACTTCGTTCTCATGTTTTTGTGAGAATATCTTGAAATTTCGTTTGTTTTGTGCTATAATATCCTAAAACAAGTAGTCTGCCTATCAGAATGGAGCGATAAAATGCCAGTTTCATATGATAAACTTTGGAAAATGCTTATAGACCGTAAAATGAATCGCACTGAATTAAAAGATGCGTCTGGTGTGAGCTTCAATATTATAGCCAAAATGGGGCGAAATGAATATGTCTCCATGGAGAGCTTGTGTAAAATATGTATTACTTTGGGATGCGACTTAGGAGATATAGTGGAAATAGAAAAAGCGGAGGTACAGAAATGAACGGAAAAGCACCTCATATTGTACAATATCAAGGTTCAAAAAGAATATTGGCACCGCAAATTCTGCAGTTTATGCCAAATAGATTTAATAGGCTAATCGAGCCTTTTGCCGGTATGGCAGCAATAAGTGTTGCTGCAGCATATGAAAATAGGACAAATAGTTTTCATATAAATGATTTAAATGGTCCGTTAGTGAGAATGCTTCAATTTGCTATTGAGCACCCACAAGAACTGATTGATGCTTACTCAAAAGTATGGCAAGAACAGTTTTTGTACGGCGATGATCATGTTCAACATTTTTATGTAGTGAGGGAGAAATTTAACAACGGTGAAGAAACCCCAGAAAACATGCTCTATTTGCTTGCACGCTGTGTTAAAGGAGCTGTGAGGTATGGTAAAAATGGTAACTTCAATCAATCTCCTGATAAGCGAAGACATGGGACCAACCCTAAAACACTGGCCCCAAATGTTTATGCAATTTCATATCTTATGAAGGGAAAGGCAACTTTTTCCTCTCTCGATTACCATGACATTTTAGAAATGGCTCAGCCAGGCGATTTGGTTTATATGGATCCTCCGTATCAAGGTGTTAGTAATGTAAGAGATAACCGATATTATGCCGGGGTTCCATTTGATGAATTTGCTGAATCAATTAAAATACTTGAAAGAAAAGGTGTTGACTATTTAATTAGCTATGATGGAGAGTGTGGAGGAAAAGAGTACGGCGAAGAACTTCCTTCAAGTTTGCATTGCCAGAAATTCATGTTAAATGCTGGGCTTTCCAGTCAAGCATTGCTGTTAGGAAAGAAATCAACAACTTTTGAAGCCTTATATATAAGCGAAGCGTTGTTGCCTGTTTTCAACAGCGTTCCTCGACAACTATCTTTATTGGAGGTAATGGCATGAGTGAATATTCAGCGGAATTTCTTGCGTTATTAGAATCAGTAACCGCTAAAAGACCACGCACGGTAATTCAACACATACTAAAGAATGGTTATATTACTTCTCAAGAACTAAAGGATGTTTATGGATACAATCATCCTCCCAGAGCCGTTCGAGATGTGAGAGAATACGGTATCCCTCTTGTTACTTATAGAGTTCAAGGTGCAGATGGGAGAAGTATTGCAGCATATAAATTTGGCAATCCCAATGATGGTAAAAACGCACTATCCAAAGCATCTGGTCGAACTGTTCTCTCCAAAGCATTGAAGCAAGCCCTAATTGAGAAATACGGCGCAAAATGCTTTATCTATCTTGAAAAAATGGACGACACTGTTCTACAGGTTGACCATAGGGTTCCCTATGAAATCGGGGGAGAACATGATGAAAAGGACATTGATTATTTCATGCTTCTTAGCCCCTCTGCAAACAGAGCTAAATCATGGACGTGCGAACATTGTACAAATTGGGAGAAAAAAGATAACGATTTTTGCTTGCGTTGTTTTTGGGCTCATCCAGAAGACTACGATCATGTTGCAGGGCGTGTAGAGAAAGTTATATCCATCATATTTACTGGAGATGAAATAGAGGATTACAATAGGTTGGTGAGTTTAGCTGGCGAAGAAACTGCACAAGCAACCATAAAGAAAATCCTACATAAGCATTTGAAATGATTGGGGTATAGCCATGAAAAAGATATATAACTGGTATAATGCCCTTTCTAAACAAGTTCGAGATAGTATTATTATTTCCACTACAATAGTGGGGGTGATCTCAACTATTTTGTCCATACTTGGCATTTCGTTAGGCGACTGGGAAAAGTCCAGCGTTTGGATCCGGATTGGTGTCGTTATTATTGCATTTTTATTAATATGTGTAGTTAGTTATAAGATCCTCGGTAGGATTTTTAGAAATGCTGTGAGTCTTACTATTCGCCAAACTTCTGTATCGGTTGGCTGTGGAAATATATTTGCAGCTCCTGGTTTAAGAGTGGTAGGTTGTGACACACATTTTGACACCAGAGTAGATGATATAGTTATCGCAAAGAAGTCACTACACGGGCAATTGTTTTTAGAACATGGCAATAAAGAGGACATTCTTATAGCTGTCGAAGCTGAAGCAAAGCGTCTTAACCTACAGAAAAATAGTGACGGACTATATGATTTTCCTCTCGGTACGATAGTTCGTTATGACAGCAAAGTAGATAATAAAACATATTTGATGCTTGCGATGACAGAATTAGACAGTGATTATGAAGCTCACACTAATATGGCAAAATACGAGCAAATGCTTATGAAAATGTGGAAGGAAATCAGTCGAGTATATGCCTATAACGATATATACCTTCCGCTATTAGGAGCTGGCATCGCCCGCTTTGATGATGGTCCCAAGGATAAGGAATCACTTTTAAGATGTATGTTGTGTACTCTTAATAGTAGTGGCGTAAGTCTTAACGCAAAAGTTTCGGTTTTAATATATGGAAATATTGAAGATATTCCATTGTATGAGTATAGAGATATATTTCACACAGTGCCAAGGAGGTAAAAATGTCAAATAGAACAGCAAATTACGCAGCGTTTTATGTTGCAGAGCCGTTTAGTGAATCAAATCTTGGTGCAAGCGCTACGCCAGATTTCATTTACTACAATCAACTTCGGGCTTGGAAAGGTGCAGATAGCACATTCCCATTTATTGATGCTCACGCAAAAACGTATAATGTGCGTGATGATAGTGAGTGGGAAACCCTAAAGAAAAGATTACACGAAAGACTTAATGTATCAAAAAACATTGTGCTGTTTTTAAGTTCTAATACTAAGAATAGTCAAGCTTTGCGTGAAGAAATAGACTATGGTATTAACACAAAGGGGCTTCCTGTGATTGTTATTTATCCTGACTTCAAAGAAAAATCGGACATTTGGTGTTCAACTGGGATGCGCAAGCAGGTTACTGATTTGTGGGATAAACTACCAAAATTCCGAGATAATATGGATAAAGTTGCTACATTACATGTACCATATAAAAAGTCGCTGATAACAAGTGCTTTGAAAGATGCTGATTTCAAAGTTCAAACAATGACTAATGCTGGAGCGTACCACTATAAACTTGACTAATTTTTAGTACTTACGCATGGCATAACCATGGCAACAGTATGGCAACAAAAAATCAGATAGCCCCTGCTGTCTGAATAATGGAAATAATCCTAAGACCTTGAGCTAAATCCCAGAAGCAAATCTGTTTAAGATTTATTTTTCAGGAGCGAGTGGGAATAATTCTGTAACTGCACTTTCCAGCATTTCATGAAATGAAATGCAGTGTAGACCCGAAAAAATGACGTTTTCGGACGTCCGTGGCAACAGAATGGCAACACAAGCACATTATTTCTGAATAAAAGCAAAGAGCTAACTGATTTGTGAATGGTCAGTTAGCTCTTTTTTGTGTTTTTGAAAAATTTTATTAGTTGCTTTATCGGAGTCACTATCAGCAATTTTATTGGCAATCTAATAATACAAAAAATAGTAAAGAAGATTGGTTTTACAACATAATTCTGTAACCATATCCATGGAATAAATTCTTCAATCTTTCCCCAAAAGATAGCCGATTTTAAGAGATATTTTTTAAAGTGATACTTATAAAAATTCTTCTTAAATTCCGGTTTCATAAAATCTGTAATATAGAAGGAAAGAACATCCGGAACATCAACTTGAATTATTTCATTTTTGTTCTTTCCGGGTTCTTTCCCGGGAGATGATTCTTATCCCGGAATCGTATTTCAGACCTTGTGTCGTCAACAGATGGCCAAGGTCTTTTTTGATGCGCCCGATATGGGCGGACGATTGTTCCGTGTTTTCGGTCAGCGGCAAAAGGACATTTATCTGCCAGTGACCGAACAGCCCGGCAGCGAGTACAGACAGTCAAAAAGACTGTCGTACAGATGATTTGCGTATGGTTATCAGAGCCGGTGTGGGGGCGGTATGCAGATCTGAAAAAGATAAAAAATAAATCTGTGGGTTTCTTGCAAAAAGTGAAAATTGATCATCAAAAAGCAACAAACTCACTTAATACTTTTCTGTATTTATGTTATAATAACATATATTACAGTGAGAGGGGGCGGCATTGATTCCTGCTTTCAGAGATATTCCACAGCTTATCGGTAATGAGGATTATTTTCAGAATGTACCTGTATATATAGGAAGAAATGTATTCAGTACACCTGGTTCCGAAGAACAGGGACTTGCATCACTGCATCAGCATCAATTTATTGAAATCAGCTATGTGGAAAAGGGAAATGGATTCCATCGCATCTGGAATGAATCTTATCCCGCAGCACCCGGAGATTTGTATGTTCTTAATGTTGCTGTTCCTCACGGTTTTTTCCCTCTGACCGAAGCGGATATGCTTCATGTTCGCAGCCTGTATCTTGATCTGAATAATTTTTACAAAGATGAAATCATAGATATCGGAAACGAAAAATATTTATTCGGATTGTTTGCACAGAACAATTTTGCCGTTCATCTTCGTCTGAAGCCCAAACAGATCAAAAGTATTTTTTCTGATCTGTGCTTAATTCAGATGGAAATTCTGAAACAGCAGACGGACTGGCAGGATGCACTGTATTCCAGAGTGACTCTGCTGCTTCTGGATATCAAGCGGATGGTTATGAATTCAAAGGAAAAGCAGCTGTACAATGAAATTGAATGTACACCGGTTATCGCTTCGGTTCTTCGGATGGTACGGGAAAATTATGCAGATCCTGCTTTCTCATTGAAAAGCGTGTCAGAAACGCTGCACAGAAGCCCATCTTCCATCAGCAGAAATTTTAATAAAGTAACAGGAAAACATTTTTCGGATTATCTTACCTGTTATCGTCTGCAGCAGGCAATTTCCCTGCTGACGAAAACCGAACTGTCTAATGAAGAGATTGCCATTCAATGCGGATATCGTGACCTTTCTTTCTTTTACAGGCAATTCAAGGAAATCATCGGAGTTACGCCGGGAGAACGGCGTAAACGTGCAAGACATGAATATCAGCAGAAAACCGCGGTTATTCCATATTACGTAAACAGTCATGCTATTTATGACACAATATGTGAAAATCTGCAGCATTGTAAGAAAAAAACCGTAATTGATCTTGTGATACAGGCTCTGGAGAAAGGGTTGCCGCCGAATGATATCATACAGTATGGACTGGTTCGCGCGATGAATATCATAGGAACAAAATTCCAGGCTAATGAAGTGTTTTTATTGGAAGTGGTGGGGGTTTCAAAAATCCTGAACAGATGCATGGAAATTCTGCGGCCTTACATGGTCAAGAGCGATAGCTGTTATCTTGGCAGGGCTGTTATTTGTACGGTAAAGGGAGACCTGCATGATATTGGAAAGAATCTGGTAAAAGCATTCATGGAAGCCAAAGGAATACAATGCATTGATCTGGGAGTGGATGTGGATCCCGAGGCGGTTACAGAGGCAGTGCGCAAGCATAATGCACAGCTTGTGTGCCTCTCAGCCCTGTTATCCACAACCATGATGGAACAGAAGAAAGTTATTGATGCGCTGACGGAAGCGGGTTTGCGTGATACGGTAAGGGTCATGGTGGGCGGCGGAATGGTAACACAGGATTTTGCCGATTACATCGGTGCGGATTGCTATACGCCTGATGCGGTATCTGCCGCAAACGCAGCCGTGCGCCTGCTCTGTGAAATGAAGGAACAGAAATAAATACCCCGGATGTATTGTTGTTGATGAATCGGAATACGGCTGCGTTCCTCTGTCCGCCGGATCTATCTGAAAATACGTATTGCAGCATGGACAGGAAAGCTATGGCCCGGCGGATGGCGCAGATATGACCTGCTTTACTGAATGACAAAAATACTCTTTTAAAGGAGTTTATGTGATGAAAAATAGTAATGTTTTCAGCAGCTATGAGCTTGGGGACATGACGGTCTTCTATTTCAAAAATTCAATAGGACAGCCCGGCTTCGGCATTGTGCCGTCTGCGCTGAAAGACCGCTGTACATACTGCTCCGAGCAGGTGGATCCTCTCGTACAGGTGCATATCCGCGGCGACGGTCTGGCAGGAGATTTTCTGAACGGCCTTTCTCTCTCCCAGACAGGTTCTTCTGCATTGTTCCGATACAGTGAACAGAATGTGGAGCAGAATAACGACGGCATCACCATTACGACAACCCTGCAGGACAGCCGTGAACATTTCCTGTACCATCGGCTGGTGTATCGCAGAAATACCCGGGCGATAACCGTGTCTGTAATCTTTGAAAACCGTGGGGATACACCCGTGGTGTTAGAGAATCTGTCCAGCTTCTCCATGGGAAATCTTACGCCTTTCGGAAGTCATCAGGATATAGACAAGCTGCTGGTTCATCGTGCAAAAAGCTGGTGGAGTGCGGAAGGCCGATGGGAAGTTGCATCTGTGGAACAGCTGCATCTGGAGCGTTCCTGGTCGGGTTCCGGTACCCGTATGGAAAAGTTCGGTCAGACAGGCTCGATGCCGGTGCGGCATTATTTTCCCTTTGCCGCAGTGGAGGATCCGGGGGCAGGTGTGACCTGGGCGGTACAGCTGGCATGCCCTTCCTCGTGGCAGATGGAACTCCGGCGGAATTACAGCGGATTCCATATCAACGGCGGTCTTGCCGATTATGAGTATGGTCACTGGAAAAAAACTGTCATGCCTGGGGATTGTTTTGAAACACCGCATGCACTGCTTACGACAGCGGAAGGACGACCTGATGCGGTAAGCCAGAGGCTGCAGGATCTGAATATTTGCTTCAGTGAAGATTTTAAGGATAAGCTTCCCGTGATTTTCAATGAATTCTGTACGACGTGGGGAAATCCCAATGAAGAAAATCTCCGGAAAATTGTAAACATCCTGCGTGGCCGCGGCATCGATTATCTTGTGATCGACTGTGGCTGGTACGGAGATGAAAGCTGGGAAAACATGGGTGACTGGTATCTGAATGAGAAGAAGTTTCCCAATGGACTGCAGTGTGTGGTTGATGCAATCAAGGAAGCCGGCATCAAACCGGGTATATGGTTTGAAATGGAAAACTGTACGCTGAAAAGCCGCTTTGCGAAAGAACATCCCGACTGGCTGCTGTGCCGGCATGGTACGCCGATCGATACGGGAAGACGGTCGTTTCTGAATATGGCAAATCCCGAAGTACAGGAGTATCTGCAGCACACGGTTATTGATTTCCTGAATGCATATGGTTTCCGGTACATCAAAGTGGACTATAACGATTCCATCGGAATGGGCTGTGACCATCCGGAAGGATTGGGGGAAGGGCTCAGAGAACATATGTTGTCTTCTCAGGAATTCTTCCGTAAGATGCGCAGGGATGTACCGGGACTGATTATAGAAAACTGTTCTTCCGGCGGTCATCGTCTGGAACCTTCCATGATGGCATTGTGCGATATTGCTTCGTTTTCCGACGCCCACGAGTGCGTCAGCATTCCCATCATTGCTGCCAATCTGCACCGCCTGATTCATCCGGCAAAATCGCAGATCTGGGCAGTACTGCGGAAAAACGACTCCATTCGCCGCATTCATTATTCCCTGATCAATACCATGCTCGGGGTGATGTGTTTATCCGGAGATGTGTATGATCTGTCGGCGGAACAGTGGAAGTGTACGGAAAATGCGATATCCTTCTATAAAAAGTATTCATCCATCATCTGCAGCGGAACCTCATCTTTCTTCGGTACGACAATTGAAAATTACGGCAATCCGACCGGATGGCAGGCTGTTGCACGGTATAATCCGTCCACGGGTGAGACACTCCTCATCGTCCATACCTTCGGCGGAGAGCTTCCGGAACAGATTACCGTTCCCGTCAGTGCTTCCGGGATTACGGACATTCTGTGTTCCGAAAACAACGAAATCACACTTCACGACAATCAGATAAGCATTCAGCTTAAAGCAAATTTTGAAGCGTTGGCTATTGCGCTGAAAGAATAAAGTCAGAACTCCTGCATTCAGCGGAGCCTTTTAAGGTAGTGCTGATGCACTGAGTTTGCATTCGCAAACTCGAAAATTGCCGGAAATGCTGAAATTTATGGCGGTTTCCGGCGATTTCATCCGTGTTGACTGAAATCATTGAACAGAAAGTGAGAAATGATTATGGAAAAATGGGAGCGGGATTGGATACGGGATCTTGCCAGAAAAAAGCTGGAAATGGCAAATTCCCCGGAACAGAAAGAGCTTGCCCGTCTGTGGACCGTTCATAACGACGGGAAGTCGGAACGTCCGATGGTTCACTTTGAAATGGGGACGGTTATGGAAGACGGATTCCATTATACCTGCCGGTGCACCTCCGAAGACGCACGCCGGATTGAAGCAGATCTCGGAAGGACAATGCAGAATCAGATCATGGTCGGCGACGACTGCTGTGTGACGGGAGACTTCTATGTCTGCAGCAATTCCTGGATGAAGCTTTTCGATCTTACGCCTGACCGAACCTATATCTCGGGCATCGGTTATCACATAAACCCTGTTATCGAAAATCTGGACACACTGGATATTATCAGACCTTCTGCCATGGGATTTGACGAAGACGGTGCTGACCGCGCGCTGGAGTACTACGGTGATCTGTTCGGGGATATTCTGGAGGTTAAAAAAGGACAGGGCAGTCTGTACTGTGTGCCGACAAACACCCTCGTTCATCTTATGACCATGGAGAATATGTTCGTGGAAATGTGCGATAACCCGGAAAACTTTGCCGAAATGATGAATCGGCTTGCCGACGATTATTGTACTTACTATACAGAGCTTGAGAAGAGGAAGATACTGACCCCCTGCTGCGGCAACAACCCGGTACAACAGGGCAGCTTTGCTTTTTCCGATGAGATGAAGAAGGAAGGCGAAATCACGCTGAAGGATGTATGGGGCTTTATGGACAGTCAGGAGACTGTGGATATTTCTCCCCAGATGTTCCATGAAATGATTTTCCCGGCATACAAAAAGATTTCATCCCTGTTCGGCAGACTGGCCTACGGCTGCTGTGAACCGGTGCATCCCTTCTGGGAAAAATCTCTTTCCACACTGGAAAATCTCCGCAGGATTTCCATCTCCCCCTGGTGTGACGAAGACTACATGGGAGCTGCTCTCCGCGGAAAAGGAATCATCTATCAGCGCAAGCCGTCGCCCCTTTATATCGGCGGCACATACCGGGAGCTGGAGGAAGATGCGTTCCGGGAACATATCCGTACTACCATGCGTGCTGCGGAAGGATGCCCGCTGGAGATCACATTCCGTGATGTGTACACACTCAACGGCAACCTGAACAAACCGCGCCGTGCCGTGGAAATTGTCCGTGAAGAAATTGAAAATACATGGCGCGGATAACCGAAAAAAGGTGTTTCGGTCATGAAGACCGGCAGACTCTCAGACCAACACGGTTATCCAAAGGAGAAATAAGCCGACGGTTGTTTCTCCGTCCACAGCATCCAACCGGAAAATGTGACAACATATTGATATATTACGAGAGGAGTATAGCATTATGAACCTGTTTTACAAAGCTCCTGCCAAAACATGGGAAGAAGGACTTCCCCTCGGCAACGGCAGGCTGGGAGCTGTTGTCTACGGCGATCCGCTGCATGAGACCATTCAGCTCAATGAAGAAACACTGTGGAGCGGGCATTATGACCCGTTTGCGGACAATCCGGAATGCCCCCCCATGCTGGACGAGATCCGCAAGGCAATATTTGACGGCGACCTTGTAAAAAGCGAGAGACTGGCCAATACATACTCGGTCTGCCGGGGCAAAGGCGGTACTACCAGCGGAGATGAGGGCCCTTACGGCAGTTATCAGACGGCCGGAGAACTTCACATCGATTTCGCATATGAAGGAAGCACCATTACTGACTACAGTCGTACACTGGATCTGACCACCGGACTTGCCTCTATCCGTTATTCCGTAAACGGCACGCCCGTAAAGGGATCCGTGTTCACCTCCTACGCGGCCGGTGTTGCGGTATGCTATTACGAAAGCGAAAAACCCTTTACCGCGATTTGTCGTTTCAGCAGGGAAAGAGCGACTGCGGCTGCTGACCCTGCTATGCGGCTGCTCTCTCTCACAGGAACATTCCCTGAAAATCCGGAAGAAGGGGTCGGAATGGCTTACGCTGCAGCGGCGAAGCTTTATCCCGAAGGCGGTGAGATTGAGGCGGACGGGGCTGCGCTGATTGCAAGGAACGTGAAAGCGCTGGCTGTCGTGATTGATATCGAAACCACCTACGAACCTCCGAAACCGGATACAGGCGTGGAACTGTGCCGGAATCCCGCCGTTCCCTATGCTGCTTGTCTGGACAGACTGGAGAAAAACCCTGTCCGCAGCTCCGCGGACATGGAGAAAATGTTTTCGGCTTCTGCCGGCATACTTGAGGAGCTGATGGGCCGGGTACAGCTCGATCTGGCCGGAAACGATCCTGCCATGCAGTGCGTTCCCACCGATGAGCGGATCCTCAGAATGAAGGAAGGTACCGCAGACACGGGACTTCTCATCACTTATTTTGATTTCGGACGGTATCTTCTGATCTCATCCTCCTACAACTGCCGTCTTCCCGCAAATCTGCAGGGAATCTGGGCCGATACTTATAAAACGCCCTGGAGCGGTGACTACCATGTCGACATCAATCTGCAGATGAACTATTGGCTTTCCGAAACCTGCGGTCTCGGAGAACTGAATAAACCCTACTTCGAGTACATTCGTTTTCTGTCCGAGCACGGTTCCAGAACCGCAAGGATTCAATATGGTGCGGACGGATGGTGCTGTCATGCCATTACAACCCCCTGGGGATTCACCTCTCCCGGAGAGCACGCATCCTGGGGTGCTGTCATGACCGGCGGAGCATGGTGCTGTACCCATATCTGGGAACGGTATGCATTCTCCGGCGATAAAGCCGTTCTTGAAGAATACATAGACGTGATGAAAGGCGCGGCAAAGTTCTTCCTTGATTTCCTGGTGGAGGATCCCAGGACCGGATACCTTGTAACCTGTCCCTCCAATTCTCCCGAGAGCCATTTCTATGATCCTGTAACCGGAAATGATTGTGCCAACTGTGCCGGCCCCACCATGGACAACGAAATTATCCGTGACGTGTTCACGCAGACAGCGGATGCGCTGGAAATTCTCGGTATGGGAGAAGATGAACTCTGCGCTGCGCTTCGTGAAGCCTGCGGTAAGCTGCCGCCCATTCGGATCGGTAAATACGGCCAGATTATGGAATGGATGGAAGAGTATGCGGAAATCGACACGTGTCACCGACACCTTTCGCCGCTGTATGCTCTGTTCCCTGCCGCACAGATCACGGAACAGACTCCCGATTTGATGGAGGCTGCCGCTGTTACACTGGACAGACGTCTTGGCGAAGGCGGAGAATGCGGGCGTTGTCCCTGGAGCAATGCATGGCTGGTCAACTTATTTGCCAGACTGAAGGAGGGCGATAAGTGCCTGAAGCACCTGAATACCATGCTTACCCGGTTTACGATGGCCAATATGTTCAATAATCCTTCTTTGTTCCAGATTGAAGGAAACTTCGGCAGTGTGAATGGAATTGCGGAAATGCTGCTGTCCAGCCATGACGGCAGGATCGTTCTTTTGCCCGCACTGCCGTCAGAGCCGGCATGGTCATCGGGACAGGTTAACGGTCTCTGTGCAAGAGGCGGTTTCCGTGTGGATATGGTATGGGAAAACAGTCAGGTGGTTCGCTTTACCCTGCACTCCGCAAACGGAGGAGATGTAACGGTACGGGCAAACGGCAAGGACTGCATATACCGCACAGAAGCCGGTCGGGATCTGGTATGCGAACTTCACGCATAAGAACCATTCCGGTATTATGCGGCAGTCCTGGTTTGAAATCTTGAAGGATGATTGTTAATAATATTGGATTATAAAAGAGATCCGTGTGAAAGATACTGAGTAATCAAAATTTCAGTTGATTTATTTACACTGCAAATCTGTTTGTACGCCGCTTTGCGGCAGATGAGGTATTATTATGAAAAAAGTATTGTCTTTACTGCTTTGCCTGCTGATGGCAGCACCTTCCGTCGTTTCATGTCAGGACGGAGCAGCCGATAATTCCACAGAAAACACGCCCAAAGAAACAGGCGATAAGGAAACAACAGAAACAGCAGAAGAAGCACAGACGGAAAACGAAGTGGTATGCGGCGTTCCGGATACGCTGACTCTGCAGGGAGAAACGGTATCGGTTCTGAATTATGATTACAAAAAGGACCCCAATTTTGTGAATTTCCTGATCGCTACGGAAGAGTTTACCGGAGAGACTCTCAACGATGCCGTGCACAATGCCAACAACGCACTCATGGAGGATATGGATTTCACCTACGAATTTATTGAGAACGGCGGGGATGAGAACAACAATATCATCCAGGCCGTTACCGCAGGTGATGACATTTACGACATTGTTTACGGGACACAGTTTCAGGTTTCCACCCTTGTGAGCCGGAATATGCTTGCCAATCTGAACGCAAGTGAAGGCGGTTATGTTGATATTGAGAAGCCGTGGTGGTACAGTGAATATATTGCCGAATCCACAGTTGATGATACCCATACCTATTTCCTTGCGGGCGACCTGTCTCCCGATATTATGCGAATGTCGTCGATGATGCTCCTCAACATGGATTTTCTTGTCAATAACGGCGGAAATGTGAACGATGTATACAATACCGTTCTGGCAGGCGAATGGACATATGACGAAATGTCCGCTCTTGCAGGTGAGGTGTATATTGACAGTGACGGTGACAGCCAGCGCACATATGCCGACACTTTCGGATTTGCTTCATATACAAGAAGTGACGTGGACCACTTTATGGCTGCAGCCGGTGTCCGCGTATGCTCCCGCGATGCGGAAGGTTTGCCGTACCTCACATTCAACAACGAAACAACCATTACCTTTGTTGAGAAGCTGATCGATTTTCTCTGGAACAAAGAGGGTTCTTATTATGTGGAAGGGCTGCCGACTCTGAATATGATGATGAACAATCAGGTCCTGCTTCTGAATGAAAAATTCTTCCGACTTGACAGTCTTCGTGAATCCGATGTTAACTATACGGTTATCCCGCTTCCGAAGATTGACACAACCATAGAGAATTATTCTTCCCTTGCGCACGACATCAGCCTGATTATCTGTATACCCAGCATCAGCGCCAATGTGAAAAACACAACTGCAGTACTTGAAAAAATGGCGTATCAGTATTACAAGGATGTTATGCCCCAGTATTACGAGGTTATCCTTAAGCTGAAGTACCGCAGAGACTCCTCCGACGCAGCGCTCCAGATTCTTGATTTGATTCATGCCGGACTGACTACGGATTTCGGATACTTCTACAACCAGGGCATCGGCAATATTTACTGGCATATGAGAGATCTGATCGGCGTAGAGAAGAACATGAATTTCGCTTCAAGGTATAAGAGAAAAGAGAGAACATATACACAATCCCTGGAAACTCTTATTGAGGCGCTCACGAACGCAGAAAACATAGATTCCGCAGCAGAATAATATTTGTTTCAGGGGAAAATCATTCACGGATTATGTGAGTATTCTGTTTCCTGTAAGTGCTGTGAACGGAAAAGAGGGGCTGAACGTTAATGCGTTCAGCCCCACAAAAATGTCTCCGAAAGGAGATATTTTTGAAAATTCTGAAGGAAGGGGTTGTCGCACTGTGGAAGTTCAGGCGGATTTTTTCGCTTGAACTTCGTGTGACAACCCGCTTTTTTTGTGCAGGGAGGATCATTCACCCGCCCATGTGTCGTATAGTGCTTCCGCTTCGGTCTGCGGCAGTACGGTGGGGATCAGCCGGCAGACCGCAATGCTGCCCTCGAAGCCGCCGATGCCGGTGCTGTCCGCATTGTTGTGTCTGGACTGGGAACAGCCGCCCACACAGATGTACGGACCGGCAGCGTTGGTGAATGAGGGTGTGCGGTAGGTGCCGCCGGTGCTTTCGCTTGCGGACTGCTCGCCGTTCAGATACAGGGAGGCGTTTTTACCGTCATAGACATAAACACAGTGATACCATTTTCCCACATCAACGGTGCGGCTGATGGAATGGTAGGAGCTGCCGGTGCCCACTTCTGCCTTCAGGGTCGGCTTTTTGAGATCGGACTCGTTCTTGTAAAGATCCAGACCCCAGCCGCCAAGCTCCTCGTAGTCGAAAATACCGACATAGGAGTCGGGGAAATCCGCGTCGCTGATTTTGAAAACCACTTCATAGGAGAAGCCGTCGCTGAACAGCGGATCCATGTGCATGGCGGAAAGGTTGTATACGGAAGGACGGGCGCTGCCGCCTGTGAAGGTAATTACGGGACAGCCCAGCTCTTCGTCCGTTTCCACGGTCTTTCTGCTTCCGCTGTAGTCGTGGGATACAAGCTCCGGTCCGCCTTCTGCGCCGTTTCTTACCGTGCCGTCCGCTTCTATGATCAGATCCAGAATGGGGGCTTCCGGATCCAGTTCCACCCGTTCGTGGACATAGGACATATAGGTTTCCACATCATCGGGATGGTTCAGATTGAAGTTCACCACACGGCCGCCCAGCATATCCAGGGCGTGATACTGATAGTTGCCGATGCAGGCGGTGTAGCAGAGCCGGACACCCTTGTATTTTACCATAAAGTCGTTGATGTGCTCGTGACTGTTCACAATGGCAAGGATGTCGCCCCGTTCCGTTACCGCATCAAAGAGCCCCACGTTTTTCGCACTGGCATTGACGTTTTCCCGCTTGTCACCCGTCCACTCCAGATTGTCTTCGATCCGGGATGCCCACGCGTAGTAGGTTTCCTGCAGAGGAATGTGGAATGCCATCATGCCGGGCACCTTCGCCCCGTTGTATTCTTCCAGCAGCTTTGAGGTTTCCGTGTACCACTCCACCTGATTTTCTTCCATGCGTTCATAGTGACCGTAGAATTCGTTCAGACCGTCCGTGGACTTGACGTGGGGAATGGCGGCTGCCATATTGGTGGTCCCGGAGTCCAGACACCAGATATTGAAGGCGATCCGTTCGCTGTCGTGTTCGAAAACGGGGAGTACAAAGTTTCCCACGCCGTACAGATCTTCCTCGCCGGCTTTGGAAACGCAGTATTCAAAGCCTTCGTAGATTACCTGCTGTTCTTCACGGGACAGAGCCGGTGCTTCCGCGTCATGGTTGCCGTAGGTGTGACACCACGGAATGCCAAGTGCCTCCACGGAGGCCGTCATGTTGGTGATGTAGGTTTCCAGGCGTACCGGGGTGGTGATGGAATAGGAGTTGTCGCCGTTGAAGATCACAAGATCCGGCATTTCCCGCTCCACGATGGTTTTGATGTTCTTTTTGGTTTCTTCGTTCAGCTTTGCCTGAGGGAACTGGACGTCGGAAAGGATCAGCACCTTGAAGTTTCCGTCTTCGTCCACGCGGAGCTCATGCTTTACATTGAAAATTTCGTTCAGTACAGCCGCTTTTTCGGGATCCTTCATCACTTCGGGATCAAAAACTTCCGGTTCTTCCGCAGTTTCTCCCGCCGCATCGGCTGCCGTTTCCTGAATTTCCGTCTGCGGGTCTTCCGTGCCGCAGGATACTGTGCAGAATCCGGCAAGGAGGAGACAGAACAGCAGCTTCATCTTTCTCCATGCGTCTGTTGTTTTCATAAACTGTATCATCGGTTTCTCCTGTAAAGGGTGTTTTTGGATTTCCATATAATGCTCATTATAACGTACGGAAAATCAAATGTCAACCGCCTGAGAAGCTGATGGCGGCGGTGTGCGGAAAAAGAATCCGGGTGAATCGGTATGCTCAGAAAGGATTTGCTGAAATTAACAAGTGAAATATGTAGATTTCTTAAAATTTCTACCATCGGATGAAGAAAAGGATATTGCGTGAACCTCCATAATGTGCTATAATAAGGGGTGGAAAAAAACCAGATCATTTCATTATAATACGTTATCATATTTAATTATGATGTGTTTTACAGAGTGACGCGATGCGTTGGATTGGAGATTGAAATGGAAAGAAAAGTTGGTACAGTATCAAGAGGTATCCGCTGCCCGATTATCCGCGAAGGCGATAATCTTGCAAAAATCGTTGCTGACAGCGTAGTGGAAGCGGCGGAAAGCGAAGGTTTTGCTCTCCGAGACAGAGACGTTGTTTCCGTAACGGAGTCCATTGTGGCAAGAGCGCAGGGAAATTATGCATCCGTAGATGCGATTGCAAAGGATGTAAAGCAGAAGCTCGGCGGTGAAACCATCGGCGTTATTTTCCCCATTCTCTCCAGAAACCGGTTTGCCATCTGCCTGCGCGGTATCGCCATGGGCGCAAAGAAGGTTGTTCTCATGCTGAGCTATCCTTCCGATGAAGTGGGCAACCAGCTCGTTTCCCTGGATCAGGTGGACGAAGCGGGCATCAACCCCTACAGCGATGTGCTGTCTCTGGAAGACTACCGCCGTCTGTTCGGTGAAAACAAGCACGAATTCACCGGCGTGGACTACGTGGCATATTACGAACAGATCATCCGCGAAGCCGGTGCAGACGTGGAAATCATCTTTGCAAACCAGCCAAAGACCATTCTCAACTATACAAAGAACGTTCTGACCTGCGATATCCATACCCGTGCGAGAACCAAGCGGATTCTTCGTGCGGCAGGTGCGGAAAGAGTGTGCGGCCTTGACGATATCCTCAATGCTCCCGTTGACGGAAGCGGCTGCAATGAAAATTACGGTCTGCTCGGCTCCAACAAGTCCACGGAAGATTCCATCAAGCTGTTCCCCCGGGACTGCAGGCCCTTTGTTCTGGAAACCCAGCGTCTGCTGATGGAAGCAACCGGCAAGCACATCGAAGTTATGATTTACGGTGACGGCGCATTCAAGGATCCCCAGGGCAAAATCTGGGAACTTGCCGATCCCTGCGTATCCCCCGCATTCACCGACGGTCTGATCGGCACACCCAATGAGCTGAAGCTGAAGTATCTGGCGGACAACGACTTCAGGGATCTGTCCGGCGAGGCACTCCGCGATGCCATTTCCCGTAGAATCCGCGAAAAGGGCGAAGACAGTCTGGTCGGCAATATGGCTTCCCAGGGTACCACACCCCGTCAGCTGACCGACCTGATCGGCTCTCTCAGCGACCTGACCAGCGGCTCCGGCGACAAGGGTACCCCCGTGGTTCTCGTTCAGGGTTATTTCGATAACTATACGGTATAATTTCATACACCAGTCAGAGAGGGCTGCTGCATTCCGGTGCGGTACCCTCTTTCTGTATGGGTTAATCTGTCAATACAAATAATTATGGAAGTTCTTTTGCGGTGCTTGTAACTGCGGGAAAAATATGATATACTGTAGAAAAGCGAGCGAAGCCGAAGATAAATTGTGAAAAACGGTTTGTCTCCGGCTTTTTACCATACAGAGAAAGACTACACCGTGTTATACGGTTGAGAGGTATTGTATATGAAATCAGGCAGAATTATCAGCGCACTTCTTGCGGCGGCACTTCTTTCCGGTACGGTGCTTACCGGCTGCGGAACGGAAAACGGGTCAGGTGAAATCACGGTTACAGACCAGGCGGGGCGGGTGGTTACTCTTTCCGAGCCTGCGGATTCCCTGGTGTCTTCCTATTACATATCCACCGCACTTCTCGTTGCCCTCGGCTGTGAGGACAATCTGTGCGGCATCGAAATGAAGGCGGACACAAGAGAGCTTTATAAACTGGCGGCACCCCAGCTTCTGGATCTGCCCGCAGTGGGCTCCGGCAAGGGCATCAATGTGGAGGAAACCGCAGCCCTTTCCCCGGATCTTGTGGTTCTTCCCGCACGGCTTTCCGACAGCGTTGCTTCTTTTGAAGAACTGGGCATTCCC
Organism: Oscillospiraceae bacterium; assembly: GCA_015063745.1. Taxonomy (GTDB): domain Bacteria; phylum Bacillota; class Clostridia; order Oscillospirales; family CAG-272; genus UMGS1696. Next base: position 18,303 of record SVTO01000048.1, read on the forward strand.
GTTATCGTGGTCAATCCCGAAACACAGGCGGATTTTGAAGCCTGCGTGACCCTTCTTGCGGAGGTGACCGGCAAAACGGAACGGGGCAGCGATCTTCTTGCCTATTACCGGGACAAAATGGCGGAAGCGGCAGCACTGACCGCAGATCTGGAACGTCCCGACGTGTACCTTGCTTCCTCCGGGGCTTACCTCAGAACCTGCACGGACAATATGTATCAGAGCGACCTGATTGAAATGGCGGGCGGCAATTGTGTTTCCGATGTGCTGACGGACGGCTACTGGACGGAAATTTCCGCGGAACAGCTTCTTCTGTGGAATCCGGAATATATCCTTTCCGTACAGGGCGCGGACTATTCCCTTGACGACATCCGCGCAGACACGGCGCTTTCCGGACTGAAGGCAGTGGAAAACGACAGCCTGTATGTGTTCCCGTCGGAAATCGAGGCTTGGGATTACCCCACTCCTTCCTCCGTTCTCGGTGTGCTCTGGCTGACCTATCAGCTCCATCCCGAGGTGTACACAAAGGATCAGTACGTGACGGAAGCGAAGCATTTCTACAAGACCTATTTTGATATCGGCGTAACCGAAGCACAGCTGGGGCTTGAATGAGATTGGAACGGAATCACTACCGTAAAGGGTTTCTCCTCCTTCTCGGGATCCTGCTTTTCACGGCGGGGCTTTCCTGCTGTGTGGGGCGGTATCCTCTGACGCTCCGGGATCTGTGGCAGATCTGTACCGGCGGTATGGAGGACGGCATCAAAAGCAATGTGTTTCTGAGAATCCGTCTGCCGAGAACGGTGTTTGCCGGTCTGACGGGGGCGGCGCTCAGT
>SVTO01000001.1:0-70221 GCA_015063745.1 Oscillospiraceae bacterium
GAAACGAATCGGTAACCGGTTCCGATATCGGCGATTATGAGATCGAGGACGAAAGCGAAAATATCCTTGATGAAATGATACATACAGAGCAAATGGCTCTGCTCCGACGAGAGTTGGCGTTCATCAAGAGCGATTATCGCAATATAGTCGTTGCCTATTACATAGAAAACAAGAGTGTTCGTGACATTGCATCATCGCTTTCTATTTCGATAAGCGCGGTTCAGCAAAAACTTCATCGCGCAAGAATCATATTGAAAGAAGGTATGAATATGGCAAGAGAATTTGGAAAACTTAGTTACAATCCCGAAAATATTTCGTTTATCAACAATGGATCGTTTGGTGCAAATGGTGAACCATGGAATTATATTTCGCGTTTGCTCTGTAAAAACATTCTGCTTGCAGCTTATAGAACCCCCTCTACAGCAGAAGAATTGGCGATGGAGGTAGGTGTCGCACTTCCGTATATGGAAGAAGAACTGCGTGCTCTTGTAGATGCTACGTTGATGAAGAAGAACGGCAATAAATACGAAACTAATTTTTTCATAGTCAGCGCAGATGCGCAAGAAAAGATTTACGCACATTTGCGCGGCATTGCCCCCGAGCTTACAAAAGCGGTAATTGCAGCTATGGAATATGAGGTCAAATGGAAAAATGAAAATTGTCCCGATTGGCACGAGGGATATCAGCCGTTTGAGGATATGAAATGGGCATTGCTTATGTATCAAACAGACGTCATAAACTTTGACACCTTGGATGCATTTAACTCGACCAGAAAAGAACTCCCGAAAGCAAACTTGGGTAAATGGGGACACACCATTCGCCCAAATGGCGGCGAATGGGATTTGCTCGGTATGGAAAGCCACCACGGCGACGAGCCTGATTTTGTCGGATTACATGGTTGCGTAACTTCGCCTGCTGAAAGAGATCTTACAGAAATAGACTTTCAGCAATTCAAGTTTCAGTATAAAAGGATCGCAGATAAAACACCAACGTTAATGCCGTATGCTTATGCACAAGCTCTTGTTTCGATTGCTAAAGGCGAAACAGATCAATTGAATGAATCGGTTATTACCTATCTCGAAAAGCATGGCTATATTAAAAAACATGGGGAATGCTACAAGCCCACTTTCTTGGTAATGTTTAAAAGTAAAAATAACGCCATGCCCCCAAAAGAGCTTGAAGCGTTAGAAAATCTGCGAAATGTTGCTACAGAAATTGCTATGCGACATTACCTTTTCTGCAGGGAGCAGATACACAAGGAAATTCCCGCTTTTTTGAAGGAAGATGAGTATCAGATTGATCATGCTTGCGCAAATATTTTTGCCCTGCGCGGTGCAATTTTAGAAGAAGCCTTGCGTCAGGGTTATATTTCCTACGCAGAAAACGATGAAAGAAAAATGCTTGGAACGTTTTTAAGAATTTGATAATATGAAACACCGCCGAGAGTAACCGTTTGGTCACTCTCGGCGGTAATTTGTTTTATAACCCTAAAACATCCTTAATGTGCGTCAGTACGTACTTATGGGTAAACTAAAAACTACTTTGTATAAGAAGTACAAGAAACTATGGCTGTAATAGTCTGTCTCTCTCAAACCAACAAAAACTGTCATTCAGTGTCCAAGCATCCAAGGCAAGGTGTTTTTCGGGGAATTACTTATTGAGATCCTCTGCCCAGTCTTCGGATACGGCGCTGCAGCAGCGAAGGGAGGTTACGGCATTGGCTACCGCATGAAACAGTGCACCGGTTCCTTCAGGGGTCTGTTTGTAATTGGCAGCCCGTTCTTTGCGGATGCCGATATGCTCCGCCGTTTCCACCGCATCAATGTTGGCGGCTACGAAAAGGAATTCCCAGCCGTACTTTTCTTCCTGACGGCGGATCATTTCCTTTACTTTTTTACTGCTGTACTCGTGGCTGGCGTTTTCCATGCCGTCGGTGGTGATGATGAACATGGTATGCTCCGGTATGTCTTCTTCTCTGGCGTATTTGTGTATGTTCCCGATGTGGTGTACCGCACCGCCGATGGCATCGAGAAGGGCTGTACTGCCGCCCACCGGATAATCGGCTTCGGTCAGAGGTCGGATGTCGCGGATATCGCATCGGTCGTGAAGCACTTCGCTGCGGCTTGAAAAAAGTACGGTGGAGACGTACACTTTGCCGTCCAGCTTCTTCTGCTTTTCGATCATGGCGTTGAAGCCGCCGATGGTGTCTGCTTCGAAGCCTGCCATGGAGCCGCTTTTGTCAAGGATGAATACCAGTTCTGTGATATTGTTTTTCATGTAAAATACCTCTCTTTCTTTTGTGATTACAGTATACCACACAGAAAGAGAGGTTTGGTCGCTTGGCGGGAGACAAATTATGCGCCCAGAAGTACCTGATCAAAGGTGAACAGTGTCTCGTTGATCTCGTAAATATCGTATTTCCCGTTTTTGATGAAATACTCGATGATCACATCAAATTTACTGCTCCGGGACAGTGCCATTCCTACCGTATTCAGCAGATGATTCGTTTCCTCCAGGGTCAGACGCAGAGCGATGGCGAAGGACAGTACGGTTTGCTTACTGGGCTTGTAGTTTTTATTGCACTTGATTTTTGAAAAGGTCTTCCGGTCGATATTGGCCCGCTTATAACATTCCACGTCGTCCATGCCTTTGGCATCGATATAATCAAACAGCGTTTCCGCAAAGCCTTTGTCCATAGCGCGGAGCATTTCATCCAAGGTCGCTTTTCGGCTTTTCGTCTCCGATGGGGCAGTCATACAGGCGGCCACGGGCATCTCGGCCATATCTTCCGGTTCCGCACAGCTCTGCATCATGGGGGAGCTGTCATCACATCGGGCGTTTCCGGACAGATTCATTCTGCGGCGGGAAAGCGTCGGACGGTTGGTTTTCATTACCGGCGGTTCGTCATCACCGGTGTAGCGGTCATCAATATAAGCGGTGACTTCGTCGGCCAGTTCTCTGCTCAGGGCGTAGGAATCCTTATCGTATACGACAACGGTTACGTCCATTTCGTTTTCCTGCAGGAAGCGGCCGATGGTTTCAAGGGCGATTTTCAGCACCAGATCCTTGGGACAGCCGTATGTACCGGAGGAGATCAGCGGAATTGCGACGGATCTGCATTTGTGTTTTTTGGCAAGTGCCAGAGATGCGGTATAGCAGGATACGAGCAGTTCCCTCTCACCGTGGGTTCCATTCTGCCAGACGGGGCCGACGGTATGGATCACGTACTTACACGGCAGGTTATAACCGGGTGTGATGACGGCCCGGCCGGGAACACACGGGGACAGCTTTGCACAGGCTTCGGACAGCTTCGGTCCTGCGGCGGTGTGGACGGCGGCATCGGTTCCGCCTCCGGGGCTGAGGTATTCGTTTGTGGGATTGACGATGGCATCACAGCGGATTTTGGTGATGTCCTGGCGGATGATGGATAACGGCATTGGCTCACCTCCGTTTTAACATATTTATTATACCACAGCCGGAGTGTTTTTACAAGGGATTCCCGTTTATGGGATTCTTTTGCCGGAACAGGAGGAAATATTTGTTTTTTATTGACAAGACAGGGAAAATCGTCTATAATTGAACCAAAGTATATTCTATCGGTTTCGGAGGAATTGCCTTTATGCAAAATTCCGGTTTCAAGCGGACGAAGCTTGCCTGCTATATCGCTTATTTTACCATGTCATCCATATTCAGTCTGCCGCCCCTGCTGTTCGTTACATTTCACGAAATGTACGGCGTATCTTGGACCCTGCTCGGTACGCTGGTACTGACGAATTTCTGCACACAGCTGTTTGTGGATCTGCTGTTTACCCTGTTTTCCAAGCACTTCAATATTCAGAAAATCGTTCGTATGATGCCGCTGGTTACTTCTCTGGGTCTGATCATTTATGCGGCCTTCCCCATGATTCTGCCGGAGTTTGCTTATGTGGGTCTTCTGATCGGTACGGTGATCTTTTCCGTTTCCGCAGGACTTTCCGAAGTTCTGCTGAGTCCCACGATTGCCGCTATTCCGTCCGACAATCCTCAGAGGGATATGAGTATGCTCCATTCACTCTATGCGTTCGGTGTATTTACCATTGTGCTGATCTCCACGCTGTTTCTCAAGATTTTCGGCACGGAGAACTGGATGTATCTGACATTCTTCCTTGCTCTTCTGCCCGTGATCGCCGCTGTGATGTTCATGCTTTCTCCCATGCCGGATATGACCGGTGAAGAAAGTGTTACCGCCGCACGGAGAAGCCCCAAGAGAACGATCGGCATTATGCTCTGTGTGGGATGCATTTTCCTCGGAAGCTGTGCGGAGAATGCCATGTCCAACTGGATCTCCGGCTACATGGAGGCGCAGCTGCACATTGACAAGGCCTTCGGTGATATTCTCGGGATGGCGGTATTTGCGATCCTGTTGGGTATTACGAGAATCTCCTATGCCAAATGGGGTAAAAACATTACGAAGATGCTGTTTATCGGTATGTCCGGTGCGGCGGTCTGCTATCTGGTTGCCGGACTTTCCGCCCATGTGGTTCCGGCGTTTGCGGCCTGTATTCTGACGGGTATTTTCACCTCCATGCTCTGGCCCGGTACGCTGATTCTCATGGAAGAAAAAATTCCCGGTGCCGGTGTGGCGTCCTATGCGCTGATGGCGGCCGGCGGGGATCTGGGTGCTTCCGTTGCCCCCCAGCTTCTGGGTATTGCTGCAGACGGCATCAGTCTGCAGGCGGGTATGCTCATCTGTTCCGTATTCCCGATTCTGGGTACGGTACTGATGATTGTAATCATCGGATTTTTCCGCAGAAACAAGGAACTTTAATTTTTCATTTTATATAGCAGGAGAATGATTATGAATACTTTTGATGCGATTTTCAGCAGACGTTCCATCCGTGCTTTCAACGGTGAGGACATTACGAAGGAAGAACTGGACATGATTCTGAAGGCGGCTTATGCATCTCCCATCGGCAGAGCCATGTACGACACCCTTGCGCTGACCGTGATCCGGAACAGAGAACTGATCGGTAACTGGGAAAAGCTGATGCAGACTGCATCGGGCAATCCCGATCTGCATCCCTTCTACGGTGCGCCCACGGTGATTCTGGTTTCCTCCGTACTCGGTGAGGGACTCATGACCAATGTGAATTACTCCAACGCGGCGATCGTGGTACAGAACATGGCCATTGCCGCGGCGGAACTGGGTGTGGGTGCCTGCCATATCTGGGGTGCGGTACGGGGACTGACCGGGGATGACGGCGTTTCCGGTGAACTGAAGATTCCCGAAGGCATGGTGCCCTGCTGTGCCATTGCTCTGGGACATTTTGACGGAGAATACACGCTCCGCGAGATACAGGACAACCGGATCCGTACCGCTTTTGTGGAATAATACGTTCAGTCAATCGCTGTCCGTACGGTATATGCTGTGCGGACGGCTTTTTTATGCAGACAAAAATGCCGGATTTTTTTCGGATAGTGTCATTTTTTCTTTTCTGCACGGAGAGATTGCCCGTTTCTTGACGGATTCCGCAGTTTGGAATTGCAGAAAATGCAAAAAAATAAATTTTCGCATAAATATTTATTCATAAAATCTGTAGTTTATATTGCTTTTTTATACAACGTGTGCTATAATGAATATACTTTTATTTAAAGTGAGGTATATCATGAAATCCTTATTCAAACGCACTCTGGCAGTTCTTCTGGTTCTGACCATGGGACTGACCGCAATGATCGGATGCGGTAACACTACCGTGGATCCCGAAAATGCTGCTGCAGACGCGGAAGCGATTCTGGCCGGCAAGGAATACAGAGATACTTATAAGACGTATTTCTCCACTTCCTACTCCTCTCTCAACTATTTCTCCACCTCCTATGCGACCGTTCGCGAAATCGTTACCAACTGTATCGACGGTCTGGTGGAACCCGACATCTATGGCAATTACGTTGCTTCTCTGGCTGAAAGCTGGGAACACAACGATGACTACACCGTTTGGACCTTCAAGATCCGTGAAGGTCTGAAGTGGGTTGACCACACCGGTGCGGAAACCGAATATGCTCTGACTGCCGAAGACTTTGTGGACGGTATCAAGTACATCGGTGATCCCCTCAACGGTGCGTACTCCCTCCGCGTTGTCCGTAACCTGATCTCCGGTCTGTATGACTACTACTGGGGTCTGGATGACATCGACTGCGGTCTGGATACCGAAACCGACAGAGCGGAACTGGAAGCTTCCTTCTCCGAAATCGTAGGTGTTAAGGCTCTGGATGAATACACTGTGGAATACACTCTGGATTCCAGCGCTCCCTACTTCCTGTCCCTGATCGAAAGCTCCATGCTGCTGCTCCCCGTTGAATACGACTATGCGATCTCTCTGGGCGAAGACTTCGGCGTGGACAACACCAAGATGCTCTACTGCGGTCCCTACTATGTTTCCGAATTCAAGCGTGACAAGCTGATCAAGCTCACCAAGAACGAAAACTACTGGGATGCCGAAAACGTAACCCTGAATACTGTTGAATACCAGATGATCCCCGACGGAACCACTTCTCTGGAAATGTTCCAGCGCGGTGAACTGGACTACACCTCCGTGGAAACCGAAGCTTATCAGTCCCTCCAGAGCGGCGAATGGGCTGACAATCTGATCCCCAACGAATTCAGCTTCAGCACCAACTACCTCTGGCTCGACTTCTCCGGTGCCAACCCCGAATTCAACACATTCGTTCAGAACGAAAACTTCCGTAAGGCTCTGCAGCACGCTGTAAACCGTGAATCCCTCGGTGCACTCCGTGAACCTGTTGATCCTTCCAGACTGGTCCGCAACACCATCAACGCCGAAGGTGCGATCTTCAACTCCGAAGGTGTGGACTACACTCAGCTCGAACCCCTGGCAAAGGTAACCAATGCGGATTACAGCAAGGATCCCGCAGCAGCACGTGCTTTCATGGAAGCTGCTATTGCTGAACTCTGCGCAGAAGACGGCACCATCAACGGTGTTACCGCCGGCGAAGTGGACTACCTGCCCGTTATCAAGACCGAAGTAGACGGCAAGCTCCCTGTTACCCTGATCTATGTAGGTACCGACGATGAAGACGAAATCATCCTCGCTCAGCTCTTCGAAGCTATGGTAGAAGAAGCTATCGGTAAGGATTACATCGATGTTGAACTGGCATTTGACACCAGCGGCGACTTCTACGGCACCGTTGGCGGCAGCGTTGACGGCCCCTTCAACTACGATATTTACTGGGACTCCCTGTCCACCGGTTATGCTGACCCCTCCGGTATTCTCGGCAGAATCACCACCGAAGGCGTTGAAAACGTAGGTGCTTACAATGTTCCCGAATACGACGAACTGATTGACAAGGCTCTCTCCGCCGCAACCTTCGACGAAAGACTGAATTACTTCGCTCAGGCGGAAGCTTTCCTGCTGGAAGGTGCTTATATGATCCCCGTGATCTCCAGCCTCCGCGGTTATCACATGAGCTATGAAATCCCCTTCACCGGTCCCAGATGCCTGTACGGTAATGTTCGCTACAAGGGTGTTAAGGTTGCTACCGAAGCCCTGACCATGGCGGAATACGAAGTACTGGAAGCTGCATGGACTGCAGGCAAGAACAACTGATTTTGACCCTGCATTAAACTGCACAGAAATGCCACTCCTTTCTCCGTTATCTGCGGGTGGGGTGGCATTTTCGATATTCTCAGACCGAAAGGATCGGATCGTATGACCAAATATATTCTGAAACGAATCCTTCGTTCCCTTGTCACCGTTGTGATCGTTTTCTTCGTGGTGTTCATGCTGCTGCGGTTCATGCCGCTGAACGGTTACTTTCCCGATGAAATGGTCAAGGAAGCGGATGAGGCTACCCGTATGGCGTATCTGCGCAATCTGGGGCTTCTGGATCATCCGCTGGTACAGCTGGGTCGTTTCGTAAAAAATCTCTTCCACGGTGATCTGGGCCGCAGTATCACCGTATATCCCAAAGTTCCCATCTCCACACTGCTGGTGGAAAAGATCCCCGTTACCGCATTCCTCGGCTTCTGGTCCATGCTGCTCGGTATTGTAGCCGGGCTTTCCATGGGGCTTATGATGGTTCGTTTCCGCAGCCGTTTCGGCGATACGCTGGGCAACGGATACATCATGATCGTCCGTGCGGTACCAAGTCTTCTGTATCTGTTCTTTATCCAGATTCAGGTTTCCAAATGGTTCAATCTGCCCCTGGTTTATTATGATGACAAGCCTTTGTCCTGGATTCTGCCCATTGTCAGCCTTGCCCTTTCCAGTATCGCCTGGTATGCGCTGTGGCTGCGGCGGTTCATGGTGGATGAGGAGAATCAGGATTATGTGAAATTCGCAACGGTAAAGGGTTTATCCAAAAAACAGGTGCTGAAAAAGCATGTTTTCCGCAATGCGATCATTCCTCTTTCCGCTTATCTGCCCAGCGACCTTCTCAACATCATTTCCGGTTCTCTGGTGATCGAAACCCTGTATGCCATTCCCGGCACCGGCGGACTTCTGACCACTGCTATCAAGAATCAGGACAACAATCTGGTACAGATTCTGGTGCTGATGTACGCCGTTGTTTCCATTCTGGGCGTATTCCTGGGGGATTTGCTGCTGGCATTCGTTGACCCCAGAATCAAGCTGACCGACGATTGATGCGTCAGGCCGACAAACCAATTCACTACATATCGGAGTCATTATGAACCTTCCCGAAAACAAACTGCAAAAGCTGCAGAAATCCCTCGACAGGGATCCCGCCCTGTTTGCACCGGCCGAGTTCAGTCTTGCCGAAAGTGAAAAAACAGGTGCGTCCAACTATTCCTACTGGAAATCCACTCTGCGTACCTTCTTCAAGTCCAAGTCGGTTATCGTACTCTGTGCGGTGGTGGCGGCGATTCTGCTGATGAGTTTTCTCTATCCCCTGTTCTCCTCCGTGGATCCCACCAAGGTTTCCATCAACCCGCTGGACTGGAACCACAGACCGAGTGCGGAGCATCCCTTCGGCACGGACGGTCTGGGCAGAGATATTTTTGCCCGTGCATGGTACGGCTGCCGGAATTCCTTTATTCTGGCCTTCTGTATTGCCGTTTCCGACGTGGGTATCGGCATGATCATGGGTGCGCTCTGGGGCTACAACAAGAAGCTCGACCCCATCATGATCGAAATCTACAACATTATGACCAATGTGCCCTCCACGGTATATCTGGTTCTACTGGCGTACATCATGAACACCAGCTATCTGACCCTGTTTATCTCCATGGCATCCCGCGGCTGGATCGTGGAAGCACGTTTCTTCCGCAACCGTATTCTTTCCATACGTGATGCGGAATACAATATCGCTTCCCAGTGTCTCGGCACGCCCATGCGCCGGATCGCCACACGGAATATTATTCCCCATATCATCAGCCTGATCATTATGGAAGCCGCGCTGTGTATTCCCTACTCCATCGGTTCCGAAGTATTTCTGGGCTTTGTGGGTGTAGGTATGCCCGTGGATGCCATTACGCTCGGCAACATGGTCAACCACGGCCGTGCATCCTTTACGCTGCATCCGTATCAGATGCTGCTTCCCGCGGCGGTGCTGTGCATCATCACCATCGCTTTCTACTTCCTCGGCAACAAGTTTGCGGATGCATCCGACCCGCGCAATCACGTTTAATCAGGAGGGAATGCTGTGAAAAAGAAAATCAAATCCGCAGAAATCGCGGAAAATACTGCCGTTCTCTCCGATACTTCCGCTGAAGAAACCGAAATGCTCCGGGAATACGAACAGGAAATTCTCTCCCGCAGTGCAGAGCATCACAACGGTCCCCTGCTGCTGTCCGCCAGAGATGTTGTGGTTCGTTTCAATCTCCGCGGACAGGAACTGACTGCCATCCGTTCCTCTTCTCTGGATGTATATGAAGGCGAAACGCTGGCTATTGTCGGTGAATCCGGTTCCGGTAAGTCCGTATTCACAAAAACTTTCCTGGGTATGTTGGACAAAAACGGTCGGATCGACGGCGGTTCCCTTATCTTCCACGGAGAGGATATGGCCAAGTACACCACGGAAGAACAATGGCTGAAGGTACGCGGCAAGAAGATCGCCATGGTATTCCAGGATCCCATGACCAGTCTGAACCCGGTACGTACCATCGGTGAACAGATCGCCGAGGTAATTATGTGGCATTTCGGCAAGAGTCATGAGGAAGCCAAGGCCGAAACCATTGCACTGCTTGAAAAAGTGGGTATTCACGATGCCGAAAAGCGGTACAGGCAGTATCCCGGCGAATTTTCCGGCGGCATGCGGCAGAGAGTGGTTATCGCAACTGCCATTGCCTGCCGTCCCGAAATTCTCATCTGTGACGAGCCTACCACAGCGCTGGACGTAACGGTACAGGCACAGGTACTGGATCTGATCAAGTCCCTGCAGAAGGAACTGAAGATGAGTGTGGTATTCATCACCCACGACCTTGGGGTGGTTGCCAATATTGCCGACTGGGTTGCCGTTATGTATGCGGGAAAAATCGTGGAATACGGTACCGCGAACGAGATTTTCAAGTCTCCCGAGCATCCCTACACCAAAGCACTGCTCCGTTCCCTGCCCCAGCTTGGTACCAAAGGTCACGATCTGTATTCCATTCAGGGTACGCCGCCCAGTCTGTTCAAGCAGATCACCGGCGATGCTTTTGCGCCCCGGAATACGGATGCCATGAAAATTGATTTTGAAGAAGAACCGCCGATCTTCCCGGTGACGGATACGCACTGGGCAAGAACCTGGCTGCTTTCTCCCCAGGCCAAAGACTATCGTGACGCACTGCATCTGCGGGATGCACAACTGCAGGAAAATGCCGTGCCCGAAACGCCTTTCAATTATGAAAATGCCGAAAAGCTCATTACGGTACGGGATCTGACCGTACGGTTCAAAATGGGCGGCAGCACGTTCAAGGCTGTGGACGGTGTCAGCTTTGATATTTTCAAGGGTGAGACCCTGTCGCTGGTCGGTGAATCCGGTTCCGGAAAAACCACCATCGGCCGTGCGATTATGCGTATTTACACCGGCAATGTAGGTGGTGAAGTGACCTTCAAGGGCTCGAAAATCACCGGCAAGCTGTCCCGTCAGGACAAGAAGAAGCTGCATATGGAAATGCAGATGATCTTCCAGGATCCCATGGCTTCCCTGAACGAACGTGCCAAGGTGGACTACATCATTTCGGAAGGTTTGTACAATTATCATCTGTACGAATCCGAGGAAGACCGCGTTGCCAAGGTGGAAAACATTCTGAACGAGGTTGGTCTGACAAGTGAGTTCATTTCCCGTTTCCCCCACGAATTCTCCGGCGGACAGAGACAGCGTATCGGCATTGCCCGCAGTCTGATCATGAATCCGGATTTTCTGGTAGCGGACGAACCCATCTCCGCGCTGGACGTTTCCATCCGTGCCCAGGTCATCAATCTGCTGAACAAGATGAAGAAGGAAAGAGATCTGACCTATCTGTTCATTGCCCATGACCTGTCTGCCGTACGGTTTATTTCCGACCGCATTGCGGTGATCCACAAAGGGCATCTGGTGGAGCTTGCGCCCTGCGAAGAGCTCTTTGCCCATCCGCTGCATCCTTATACCAAAGCCCTGCTCTCCGCCGTTCCCTATCCCGATCCGGATACCGAACGAAACAAGGTATTGCTCCACTACGATCCGGCTATGCACGATTATACCTCCGACAAGCCCGAATGGACGGAGATAACCCCCGGTCATTTCGTATACGGCAACGCCAGGGAAATGGAAGGGTATCGCCGTGAAGCAGAAGCCTGATACATTGAAAACCCCGTCCGCACCGCAGGAAAAGCAGGTATTCCGGCTTGTTCTGATCCGGCGTATGTTCGGCTATCTCAGCACGGGACTGGTGATCTCGGCCATTCTCGGCGGACTTTACGGGGACAGACTCCATTTTATCTGGGGACTGTGTGCCTCCGGTGCGGTATGTATTGCCATGGGATGGTGGGAATATCTCCGGCTGACGGATTCCCTTCCCTTCGGCAGACGAAAGAAAGAAAAAAAGCTTTCCGTACCATATATTCTGCGGAAGGAAAAGGAAAAAAAGCGGCACAAACCTGCGTTTATGCAGAATGCGGAAGATTTTGAAGATGATCTGACGCCTTATACCACGGCGGATCTGGAGGTTCTCAGCGAGAAAAAGCGTTCCCATGCGCTGATTGCCGCCCGGCTGATCTCCGGGGTTCTGCTGTTTGTATTATCTTTTGTGATTCATCTGTAAGGAGCCAATTATGATTCGTATACAGAACGGAATACTGCACACTGTGGAGTGCGGTTCCTATGAAAACGGTTATGTGGACATCGAAAACGGCAAAATCATCGGGTTCGGTTCCCTGACCGATGCACCTGCTGCCGCCGGTGAGATCTATGATGCCGATGGCGGATTCATTTTCCCCGGTATGATCGATGCCCATTCCCACATCGGTATTTCCGAAGAAGGAAAGAGATGGGAAGGGGAAGACTGCAACGAGACCACCTCGCCCGTAACACCCGATATGCGCGCCATGGACGGGTTCTATCCCTTCGATATCGCGATTCCCAAGGCAAGACGGGCCGGTATCACTACGGTAAATGTCTGCCCCGGCAGTACCAATGTGGTCGGCGGTCAGACAGCGGCTGTGAAGCTGTACGGCAAGAACATTGCGGATATGGTAATCAAATCCCCGGCGGCTATGAAATGTGCCATGGGTGAAAATCCCAAGCGGAATTACGGTGAATCCGGCGGTTCCACGCCCATGACCCGTATGGCCATCGCTGCCATTTTCCGCCGCACTATGACAGAAGCGCTGCGGTATATGGCGAAGAAGGACAAAGGCGAGGATCTCTATGATGCAAAGAATGAAGCTCTGATTCCTCTGCTGAAGCAGGAGATTCCCATGCACGTACACGCTCATCGGAGTGACGATATTCTGACCGCACTCCGGTTGGCGGAGGAATTTTCCCTGCGTTGTGTAACGGTACATACCACCGGCGGTGCCGACATTATTGACGAAATTGCCGGAAGCGGGATCATGCCCATCGTGGGTCCCTGCATCGGTCCTGCCGGTAAGCCGGAAACTGTGGGCGGCAATCTGGCGATGACAGCGGATCTGGCCCGTGCGGGTGTGGAATTTGCGCTGACCACCGACCATGATGTATGTGCGCTGTGGATGCTGCCTTATTTTGCATCCCTTGCCGTAAGAGAAGGACTGGATGAACAGGCGGCATTCCGTGCGATCACCTTAAACGGTGCGAAAGTATGCGGTATTGAAAACCGTGTCGGCTCCATCGCCAAGGGTAAGGATGCGGATATTGTGGTATTCAGCGGTCATCCGTTCCATTATCTGACCAAGACCAAAGCGGTATTCATGGACGGACGGCAGGTGGAAGGATGAGTACTGCCGATCGTTTGATGGGTTTCATTGACTCCGTGCTTACGGAGATCACTGCGATCCGCCGTCATGTACACCGGTATCCAGAGCTATCCGGTGAAGAACGGGAAACAACGGCGTATATCTGCGGTATTCTGGAAAAGCACGGGATCGTCCCCCGTATGCTGCCGGACAACAGTGGTTTTACGGCGGAGGTGGGATCCGGTGAGAAGGTACTCGGTATCCGTGCGGAACTGGATGCTATGCCCATCACGGAAGAAACCGGTCTGCCCTATGCTTCGGTACATCCGGGTATAATGCACGCCTGCGGACACGATATTCACCTGGCGGCGGCTGTCGGTTTTCTGCTGATGCTCAAGCCTTTGGAAGACACGCTGCCCTGTCGGGTACGGATTTTCTGTCAGCCTGCGGAGGAAACCACGGGTGGGGCGGAGAAAATGATCCGGTACGGCTGTCTGGAGAATCCGGTATGTGATACGGTTCTGGGATTTCATATAGATCCTTCCCTTCCAGCGGGAAAAGCGGCCTATCTGCCCGGTGTGATGAATGCGGCGGTTACGGATTTCGATCTGGTAGTCCGCGGACGCTCCTGTCACGGTGCCCATCCGGAACAGGGGATCGATGCGATTGTAGCATCCGCTGCGGTGGTTTCGGCTCTGCAGACGGTTTCCGCAAGAAGATTTGCCCCCACGACTCCGGTGATCGTTACCGTCGGCACCATCTGCGGCGGTTTGGCCAGCAATGTGGTTGCCGGGGAGGTTCGTATGCGCGGTACCTTGCGTGCGCTGGATCGTCAGGTTATGGAAAATCTGCGTCGGGTGGTCAGGGAGACTGCGGAATCTGCTGCGGCGGGCTGCGGTGCTTCTGCGGAGGTGGTTTACACGACCGGTTATCCGGTGCTGGAAAATAATCCCGCGTGGACGGAAGCGTTTTTTGAAAAAGTCGGCAGGCATCTGGGAACGGATGCGGTGCGGAAGATGGATGCGCCCAGTCTCGGTGCGGATGATTTTGCCTTTTTCTGTGAAAATGCGGTCAGCTGTTATTTCAACATCGGTTGTCTGGGTACGAACGATCTGCCCGGCCAGGCTCTGCACAGTAGTTTGCTGGTACCGGATGAAAACTGTATGCGGACAGCGCTGGAAATTCTTTGTCTGGCTGTGGAATTTGTGGAAGAACGGGACGTATGACGGAATATATTTAAAGAATGTTTTCGGGGGAAGGAAAACTTTTTTGCAAAAAGTTTTCCTTCCCCCGAACCCCCATCTTTTCAAAAATCTTAAAAAAAGGGTAACAACAGGAAAATATGTGGGATTTTAGGGGTTGGTAATTATAATATGTTTGGGGCAATATTCCTGTTTACGATTTTTTGGAAAAAGAAGAAGGCAGGTGGAGATTGCTTGTAAATTTGCGAGGGAGAAAAGCTTTTTGGCAAAAAGTTTTTCTCCCTCATCTGTTGATATATATGTTTTTTTACCGGAACAGTTCTGCTGCTTTTTCCATCCGTTCCACGATTTTTACGCCGAAGGGACATCTGCTTTCACAGCCGCCGCATCCGATACAGTCCGCGGCATTCACGGGCAGGACCTTGTAATGATCCTTCACCGATGCGGGTACTTCCGGCTGCATAACGGCGAGATCGTACAGCTTATTCACCATGGCGATGTCGATATCCATGGGACAGGGTTTACAATGGCCGCAGTAGGTACACTGACCGCTGCAGGCATGACGGGGGGCGCCTGCCAGAACGGTGGCATAGTCTTTTTCCATGTCATCGGCACTTTCGTATTTCACGGCATCCATCACCTGTTCCACAGAATCAAATCCGACCAGTACCGTTGCGGCGGCCGGGCGGGTCAGGCAGTAGTGGAGACACTGCACGGGCGTCAGAGAAACGCCGAAGGGAGAACGCTTGGCATCGAACAGGCGGCCGCCTGCGAAACCTTTCATTACGGTAATTCCCACGTCGTGCTGTTCGCAGAGCTTGTACAGTTCTTCCCTCTCCGGTGCGATGCCGCTGAAGGATGCATCGAATTCGTCTGCGAAATAGGTATCCACGTCATCCGTGGGCGGGAGCATATCAAAGGCGGGGTTGATGCTGAACATAATCATTTCCACCAATCCGCTTTCCACCGCACGCTTGGCGATTTCCGGATTATGTGTGCCCAGGCCGATATGGCGGATGGTTCCCTTTTTCTTCAGTTCTTTTACGTACTGCAGATAATCGCTTTGCAGAATGTAATCGAAATCCTCGTGCTGGTCCACGTAATGGATCATGCCCAGATCCACGTAGTCCGTGCCGAGACGGGTAAGGAAATCTTCAAAGGCTGCTTTAACCTCAGGAAGACTGCGCGAACGCTCGTACTGACCGTTCTGCCATGTGGATCCGATATGTCCCTGGATGATCCAGTTTTCCCGGTGTCCGCGGATTGCTTCGCCCAGATTGGTACGCACATTGGGTTCGGACATCCAGCAGTCCAGAATATTGATTCCCTGTGCTTCGCAGGCGGCAACGATTTCTTTACATTCCTCCGCGCTGTGTCTTTCCAGCCATTCCGCTCCAAGGCCGATCTCGCTGACCATCAGATTTGTTTTTCCCAATCTTCTGTATTGCATATACCATTCTCCGTTTCTGTCGTTATGGATTATTTTACTATTATTATAATTGCGTTTTCCTGATAATGTCAATAGTTTTTTCATAAATCTATAACATTTATCTGGAAAAATTGTCGAAAATATGTTATAATACCCTTTATAACAGGAAAGGAGATTTGCAATGGATCGTTTTTTCAGGCTTCGTGAACGGGGTACTTCTGTGAAAACCGAATTTATCGCCGGAATGACCACCTTTTTCTCCATGGTTTACATATTGATGGTGAACGCCAATATGTTTGCCGATCCTTTCGGAGACGGCTCCAATCCGCTGGGTGTGTCCTACGGTGCTATCTATATTGCCACGGCCATTTCCGCTGTGGTGGGGACCGTGCTCGCCGGCCTTCTTGCCAATCTGCCCCTGGCACAGGCGAGTGGTATGGGGCTCAATGCATTCTTTGTGTACACTGTATGCATCGGCTTCGGTCTTTCCTATTCCAATGCGTTGGTGCTGATCTTTTTTGAAGGTATTGTATTCATTCTGCTTACCGTCACCGGTCTGCGGAAAAAGATTTTTGATTCCCTGCCGAATGCGGTCAGAGCGGCTATTCCGTCCGGTATCGGTTTGTTTATCACCCTGCTGGGGCTTCAGAATGCGGGTATCGTTGTACCGGATACTTCCACTGCGGTGGATCTGGGTTCCTTCAACCTGCTGCAGCAGAACTGGGGCGATATTATGCCCATGATCGTTACCCTGATCACCTTCCTCGCCATTGTTGTTATGAGCATCAAGAATATCCGCGGTTCTGCTTTTATCGGTATTCTCATCGGTATGGCCATGTACTACCTGCTGGGTCTTACCGTAGACGGGTTCTATGATGCCATTTCCATAACATTCATCAGTCCTGCCAAGGCTTTCGGTGAATTTACTTCACTCTCCTTCGGCAAGGTATTTACGGAGGGGTTGGATTTCTCCGCCTATACGGCTGCCCACGGCAATGCCAATCTGGTGCTGACCGTTGTTACCACCGCTCTTGCGTTCTGCATGGTGGATATGTTCGACACGCTGGGAACCCTTTACGCTGCCTGTGAACGGGCCAATCTCCTGGATGAAAAGGGTGAGCCCATCAACATGAACAAGGGTATGCTCTCCGATGCCATTGCCACTTCCCTCGGTGCGATCTGCGGTACTTCCACCGTTACCACCTTCAGCGAAGTCAATGCCGGCATTGCTGCAGGCGGCAGAACGGGACTTACTTCCGTTTTCTGCGGTTTGTTCTTTTTCATCGCCATGTTCCTCAGTCCCATTGCTCAGCTGATTCCCGGATGTGCGACTGCATCGGCTCTGATTTATGTGGGTCTGCTGATGATGGCATCTGTGCGCAATATTGACTGGAGCGATTTCAAGATCTCCGTTCCCGCTTTCCTGACGCTGGCGGTTATGCCTTTCACCTACAATATCTCCTACGGTATCGCCTTCGGTATGATTTCCTACATCATCATCAGCGTATTCACCGGGGATATCAAGAAGATCAAGGCCGGTTCCTGGGTAATCACCCTGCTGTTCATTGCCATGCTGCTTCTTACACACTGATAAAGAATCTCTCAAAGCTGACTCGTCTCCCGGATGGGTCAGCTTTTTCATATTCCCATACAAAAATACCTGCCTCATATCCGAAGCAGGTATTTTTTTCATTTGTATACTCAATCCTTCTTATCCGCACCGGCCTTGCCGAAGTACATCAGCTCCCACACCGCCTTTTCGCTGACACGTTCGACCACTTCGCCGTTTTCGATTTTCTCGATGCTGGCTTCGCCCTCAAATCGGGTATAGGAACCGGAGAAACCGATCAGTCGGGCGCCCAGTTTCGTCACGCCGGACAGCAGATCGATGAAATTCTGGCTGGCAATGTCGCCGTGCCGATCGTAGGTGATGCGGTACAGTTCGCCTTTTTCCGTGGTGTATTCGTAGATCACCTTGCCGTAGATGGGTTTGCCGGTGGCTTCGTCGAAATATTCGTCCGTGGGCAGGAATTTCAGGGTGTGATTGCTGTTGTCGCCCAGAATTTCGTTTCCTTTGGCCAGCATGAATACATCGAACTCTTTATAGCCATACTTCTTTTCGCCGGTGATCCAGGAGGAGATCACTTTATAATCCCCGATTTTCGCTCTGCCCCAGTACCAGTGGTGCATCAGCTTCAGCATGACCGCATTGCCCCAGTTATGATCGTGATAGCCGGTACCTTCCAGATGCAGACTGCCGCCTTCGTAGGTCACATCCGCGACTGCAATGCCTTCGGGAATGGCCGGCAGCCAGGCGAAATAATATTCTTCCTTATCCCCGAAGAAAATACTGCCGGATTGGGATCGCCAGGAACGGATCGTACCGTCAAGGGTCATTTTCGCTTTGATTTTCTCACCGTTGAAAACGATATCGTAATGTTTCAGATCCCCTGTGATCCGGCTGGAACCGATTTTTACGTCGCAGTGATCCTTCGCATAGAAGCTTTCCTCAATGGATGCGCTTACCTCGTCGGAATATTTGGTTCCGTCGGGGAGAGTCAGTTCGATGGTTGCCTGGGGTTTGATGGGACCGTTTACGTCGATGGGGGATTTGGAAAAGAAAATGATAACCATAACGGTGCCGTCCGGGAAATGGGCGTCATTGTACCACCATTCGTAGGTACCGCGGCTGCCGTCCGTGTGCATACCGTCTTCCCACTGTTCCACCTTTCCTCGGGTCAGTCCCATGCTTTTATAATGTGCATCGTCGTCCGGATGAACGGAATTCTGGATTTTTCTCATGTTTGTTTCTCCTGTTTATAAAGTCTGGGACGTTTTCAGGGACTCTCTGTATTCCTTCGGTGTTTTGCCGGTCTGTTTTTTGAAGGTTTTGGAGAAATACTGTACGTCCATGATGCCGCAGTGTACTGCGATGGCCTGTACCTGCTGCTGGGTGGTGGCGAGGAGGTACATAGCAAGCTGGATCCGCTTTTCACGGATATATTCGGATATGGTCTTGCCCGTATCTTTTTTGAATATGGTGGACAGATACCCCGGACTGACATTCAGCGTATCCGAAAGTGACTGCAGGGACAAATCCGCCGACAGGTCCGAGTCGATCAGCATTACGGTCTGCTGTACAACCAGGGAGTAATGTTTGAGTGCATGCTTACGTACCAGACGGCAGTAGCTCCGGAACATATCCCGCATCAGCGTATAGTTTTCGCCCAGTTCACGCATATGCTCGATCTTTGCCGCAAATTCCGAAGAGGTTCTGTCCAGATACACCGGATGGACACCGCCGTTTTCCGCGGCTTTGCGCAGCAGGGTATTCATGATGATCCCATAATTCTTGGCATTGCGCAAAGGGTCGGGGAGCCGTTTTTCGAATACCGGATCGGAAAACACAGAAAGCAACTGGTTTTCTTTATGCAGCTGGCCAAGACTTACGGCTCTGAGCAGTTCGTTTTCGTAAGCATACCGCTCTTCCATGGCCTTCATATTGATCAGCACATCGTCAAAGGCTTCGCTGTTGATGGGTTCGCTGACAGCGTCTTCCTCGGGTACGGACAGATCATTTACATCCACAATGGCAAAGGCCGGACTTTTCCAGATGCGTTCACAGAAAGTCGTGATCATCAGAAACAGGTGGTCGTCATCCGCCAGCACGGGCAGGCTCATATAGTATTCTTCGAAATATATTTTTATGGCAGGTGTAATGCTTCCCCTTTCCGCCAGTTCCATCAGTCGTTCACCGGAAGGGGTGCCGGTCAGGTACGGTCCTATGATCAGTACTTCCGGGGTGGGTGTATCGGGCAGAAGGAGGTACAGATAGCAAAGATCGAACTCGTTGGTATATCTGTACAAAGTGCGGGGTTCGGGACGGGTATGGGCCAGAAAGTCAAGCCGTGGTTCACTGCCGGAGGGACTGATACCTTCGGAACCGGGGATGGCATAAACGGATGCATCCGGAGAGGTGATTACAGTACGTATATGACCTTTTTTCAGCGTATCGCACAAAAATTGCAGTTCGTTTTTATATAACAAGTTCAACCTCCCCCCTTTTCGTTACATTTGTGATGATTTGCATATACAACAAATTGCGCAAATCGTCCGAGCGCTTTTACAATTATACCATGGTTTTTGTATAATTGCAACATGGATTTTTTGAAAAACATAAAAATAATACAAAAACAGTGTAAAAAATTACTCACACAAAAATAAAAAATGCTTTATACTAAAAACAGCTGTATTTTTGTCGGATTTTTGTCGGATTTTTTGCTTTGGTTGACAATTTTTGCACAAAAAGTACAAATCTATGAAAAGAGGAAAAACAGTATGAAAAAAGACGCAAAGACGGCCGTAAAGGCACCGGACAGATTCAGACTCCTTGACAGTGTGTCTTACGCCGCCGGTGACTTTGGATGCAACATGAGCTTTGCACTCAAAGGCACTCTCACCATTTTCTGGTCCCAGTTCATGGGATTGGGTGACTCCTTATATGCACTTCTCCTGATCTTCGTACAGATCTGGGATGCCATCAACGACCCGCTGATCGGTTCCATGATCGACGCAGACAGACGACAGTACAAGAGAAACAAGTTCCTGTCTTATATTTTTGCCGGTTCTTTCGGTCTGCTGATTGCCGGTGCGCTTTGCTTTATTCCCGTTCCCAATGCGCCCCACATTATTAAGGTTATCCTGTTCCTGGCAGGTTATGTTATCTGGGACGCTTTCTATACCGTAGCCAATGTGCCTTACGGTTCTCTGCTTTCTCTGATCTCCGCCGATCCCAAGGACCGTGCTTCCCTCTCCGCATGGAGATCTGTCGGTTCCATGATCGGTAATATGGTTCCCATGGTTATCCTGCCCTTCATCATCTGGAAGGACAGAGTGGACGAAAACGGTCAGCTCGTTCTGGATGAAGCAGGCGATGTGATCAAGGACCTGCAGGGCTACAATGTATTCTGGGCGGCACTCATCATGGGTGTTCTCGGTTTCATTTCCTTCCAGTTCATGATCCGCACCACCAAGATCCGCGTTTCCACCGATGTGAAGATCAATGAAAAAGCGCCCAAGTTCAATGTTTTCAGAGCATTCGGCAACTTCATCAAGAACCGTCCCGCAGTCGGCGCAACCCTTGCCGCTATGGGTATGTTCCTCGGTATGCAGGGTTCTGCTGCCGCTGTTACCGTTCTGTTCCAGACATACTTCAAGAACCCCGAAATCTCCGGTGTTGTTCAGCTGTTCTCCATGATCCCGATCCTCTGTTTCACTCCTCTGGCACGTAAAGCAGTTGACAAGTTCGGTAAGAAGGAACTCTGCGTAGTAGGTTCTCTCTGCTCCGTGATCGCAGGTTTTGCAATGCTGGTTCTCCCCATCACTCCCGACGCCACAGGTCTGGCTATCTACATTGCCTGCCAGTTCATCTACAACCTCGGTCTGGGTATTTACTCCACCGTTTCCTGGGCTCTCATGGGTGACGCCATCGACTACAACGAATGGAAGACCGGCAAGCGCGAAGAAGGCGTTGTATATTCTCTCCACTCCTTCTTCCGTAAGCTCGCTCAGGGTGCAGGTCCTTCCCTCGCTCTGGTAATCATGGTTGCTCTCGGTTACATCGGCGAAAACGGCGGTGCGCAGACGCCCGAAGTTGCGCTGAATATGCGTTACCTCGTTGCTGCTCTCTTCCTGTTCAGTGCTCTGCTGGAATTTGTGGGTCTGGCCCTGATCTACAACCTCAACAAGAAGAACCTCGCCAAGATGAACGAAGAACTTGCCGCGCGCAAGCATGCTTCTGCAGAATAATACGTATCTGTTTCAGCGTCCGGCATCTTTGGGGTGTCGGACGTTTTTTCCCGAACTTTCATACGTGGTTCATAATTTTATGGCATTATATTAATTAGTAAATTTCTGTAAATTTCAGCAAGGAGAATATACTGTGAGAAATATTATCAAACTCAATGAAAACTGGCTTTTTGTCAAGAACTGTACCGACATCGCAGCCCGTGAAGGTATCAACGTAACTTTGCCCCACACCTGGAATGCAGAAGACGGTCATGACGGCGGCAACGATTATTTCAGAGGTTCCTGCCTGTATGTGAAGACGCTGAAAAAGGTCGAACTGCCCGACGCGGACTGCTACTATCTGGAAATCCGCGGTGCCAACTCTTCCGCTGATGTATACCTGGACGGTGAAAAGCTGGCCCATCACGACGGCGGTTACTCTACCTGGAGAGTGGATCTGACCGGCAGGATCGGTGATGAAAGTGCGCTGGCAATCGTTGTGGACAATGTACCGAACGATACTGTCTATCCCCAGATGGCTGACTTCACTTTCTACGGCGGTCTGTACCGTGATGTGAATCTGATTGCCGTGAACAAGGCACACTTTGATCTGGATTACTACGGCGGCACCGGTCTGAAGATCACTCCCGCTGTGGAAGGCCAGGATGCCAAG
Source organism: Oscillospiraceae bacterium (assembly GCA_015063745.1). Lineage (GTDB taxonomy): Bacteria > Bacillota > Clostridia > Oscillospirales > CAG-272 > UMGS1696. The sequence continues at coordinate 22,441 of SVTO01000001.1, forward strand.
GTGGAAGTGGAAGTATACACCACCGATCTGGCGGAAGGTCAGAAGCTGATCTACACCATCTACGACAAGGAAGAAAAGGAACTGCAGAAGATCGAAACCACCGACAAGAAGGTTGTATTCGAAATCAAGGATGTTCATCTGTGGCACGGACGCCGCGATCCTTATCTGTATTGCTGTGAAGTGGAAATCGCGGAAAACGGTGAGATCCTCGACAATGTCTGCAATCGTTTCGGCTGCCGCAGCTTCAGAATCGATCCCGACAACGGTTTCATTCTCAACGGCGAAGAATATCCTCTGCGCGGTGTGTCCCGTCATCAGGACAGACTGGGTGTGGGTAATGCGCTGCTGCCCGAGCATCATGCGGAAGACATTGATCTGATCATGGAAGTGGGTGCTACCACCATCCGTCTGGCCCATTATCAGCACGACCAGTATTTCTATGATCTGTGCGATGAAAAGGGTCTTGTGATCTGGGCGGAAATCCCCTATATTTCCAAGCATATGCCCGGCGGCCGTGAAAACACCATCTCCCAGATGAAGGAACTGGTTACACAGAACTACAACCACGCTTCCATCTGTGTATGGGGTCTGTCCAATGAAATTTCCATCGGCGGTTCCGATGATGATCTGCTGGAAAACCACCGGATTCTGAATGATCTGGTACATGAAATGGACAAGACACGGCTTACCACCATTGCGGCGGTTTCCATGTGCAAGATGGATGATCCCTATCTGCAGATTCCCGATGTGGTTTCCTACAACCACTATTTCGGCTGGTACGGCGGCGACACGAGCATGAACGGTCCCTGGTTCGACAAGTTCCACGAGACCCATCCCAACATTCCGATCGGTATCAGTGAATACGGCTGTGAAGCTCTGAACTGGCACACCAGTGATCCCAAGCAGGGTGACTACACCGAAGAGTATCAGGCATACTACCACGAAGAACTGATAAAGCAGCTCTTCTCCCGCAAATACATCTGGGCTACGCACGTATGGAATATGTTCGACTTCGGTGCGGATGCCAGAGCGGAAGGCGGCGAAAACGGCCAGAACCACAAGGGTCTGATCACCATGGACAGAAAGTACAAGAAGGACGCCTTCTATGCATACAAGGCATGGCTGTCCGATGATCCCTTTGTACATCTGTGCGGCAAGCGCTATATCGACCGTGTGGAAGATGTGACCAAGGTTACGGTTTACTCCAACCAGCCCGAGGTTGAGCTGTTCGTGAACGGTGTGAGCATCGGCAAGAAGACGGCGGAAGATCATTTCTTCTACTTCGATGTACAGAATGTCGGTGAAAGCACCATCGTTGCCAAGGCCGGCGATCTGTCCGATGAAGGCAAAATCCGCAAGGTGGCTGAGAGAAACATGGATTATGTTCTGAAGGAAGTGGGCGCCGTTCTCAACTGGTTCGATGTTGTGGAAGTGGAAGGCAGATACTCCCTGAACGACAAGATCTCCGACATCATGAAGTCCAAGAGAGGTAAGCTCTGGTTCCTGTCCATGGGTCTGCAGATCAAGAAGAAGATGAACGCCGGCAAGAAGGCTGCCAGGTCCGGTGAAAAGAAGTCCGGCGGATTTGATGTGGATCTGAAGGCTGACGGCGGTCTGATGGAAATGATGGGCGGATTTACCGTTCTCCGTCTCTCCAGCATGATGGGCATGATGAATGTGAACTTCACCAAGGAAGAACTGCTGAAGTTGAACAAGAAGCTCAACCGCATCCGCAAGCCCAAGAATCTGTAATGCATAATTACAGAGTACGGTAAACCAGATTTCTGTGATTGCTATAAAGACAAGTCAAAAGCTGTATCCCTTCGGGGGTACGGCTTTTGTTCATTGTATATACAAATTTGTACGTTAAAACATGCCCCCCCCTGCTTAATTCTGATCCCGGACCGGTGTACACTCAGTCCGGGCCACATCTTTCTGCGGGATATTTTGAAATACAGCGTACAGGTGATGATACCAGCGGAAGAGAATGGGAAAGAACCAAGAAAATGGGTGTAAACACATTGGCACTCAGAATGATGCAGAGGGATGCATTCTATATGGTTGATGCGGACTGCATCTGTATTACAAATGAAGTTCCCTGGGAGAAGAACCGTCAGTGGCTGGATGTGCTTGCCAAGAGCGGAACACCTTTATTTGTGCCCATTGCAGAAGATGCATACACAGAGGAAGTGAAAAAAGCGCTTACGGAAGCTTTTGAGAAAGCAGCTGCGGAACACAGTCCCTCGATACCGGAAGATATCATTGAAAACCATACCCCGAAAAGATGGATCAGCGATTTTGGGGTGGATGAATATAACTGGGATTAAACCGGCGTATAAACGTGCCCCGGAATGTCCCTGCCTTTCCTCCGAACTTCGGTGAAAGGAATCCGTCATTGAATCGGACAAGCCGCAAACCGTTTGTACAGATATAACCTTTTCCGTCAGAATAACAGGCAGATGCATCTTTTCAGGGACAGCTGCCTGTTTTTGTTTTGCTTTTTTTCACAAAAACTTATAATACTATTGCTATCTACGATATAATATGTTAAAATATCAAATAAGATTATTGTTTTTTCGTACACAATTTTTTATCACCCAAAGGAGATCGTTTCATGAAGCAACGCGAAAAATTCTCATCCCGTCTCGGGTTCATCCTGATTTCAGCCGGATGTGCAATCGGTCTGGGAAATGTATACCGTTTCCCCATCATTACAGGGGCATATGGTGGTGCAATCTTCGTTTTGATCTATATCGCCTTCCTGCTTCTGCTCGGTATTCCCGTTATGACAGCGGAACTGGCTGTCGGACGTGCAAGCCAGCGCAGTATCGCCTCTTCCTTTGATGTTCTGGAAAAGCCCGGTCAGAAATGGCATTTCATGAAGTACATCGGTGTTGCCGGCAACTATCTGCTGATGATGTTCTATACCACCATCGCCGGCTGGATGCTGATCTATTTCTGGAAGTATCTGAACGGTTCCATCATGACGGCTCAGGGAAGCGACGGTCTTATGAATGTGTTCCTTTCCATGATCGGTGATCCCGTTCAGTGCATCGTTGCCTGCGCCATCGTTATTGCACTTTGCTTTGCCGTATGTGCTCTCGGTCTGCAGAAGGGCGTGGAAAAGATCACTAAGGTTATGATGATCGCACTGCTCCTTCTGATGATTTCTCTGGCTGTGTATTCCTGTACGCTGCCCGGTACAGCCGAAGGTCTGAAGTTCTACCTGGTTCCCTCTCTGGATAATCTGGTAAACTCCGGTATCTGGACCGTTATTTCCGCCGCTATGGGTCAGGCTTTCTTCACCCTCAGCATCGGTATCGGCTCCATTGCCATTTTCGGCAGTTACATTTCCAAAGAACGCAGACTGCTCGGTGAAGCGGTTACCATCGTCAGCCTGGACACCTCTGTAGCGCTGATCTCCGGTCTGATCGTATTCCCCGCCTGCTTCACTTACGGTACACAGATCACAGCGGATTCCGCAGGTTCTCTGTTCCTGTTCCGTACACTGTCCAGCATCTTCAACCAGATGCCCGGCGGTCGGATCATCGGTTCCCTGTTCTTCTTATTCATGCTTTTTGCGGCGCTGTCCACCGTTATCGCCGTATTTGAAAACATCATGTCCTTCTGGCTGGAAACCACCAAGCTCAGCCGTGCCAAGATCGCACTTATCAACATCTGCCTGCTGATCGTTCTGGCAATTCCCGCTATGCTCAGCGAAAACCTGCTGTCCTTCATCAAACTGGACGGTAAGACTATTATTGATATGGAAGACTTCGCTGTATCCAACCTGCTTCTGCCCATTGGCAGTCTGGTTTATGTTCTGTTCTGCACCACGAGATATGGCTGGGGTTGGGACAAGTACTTTGCGGAAGTCAACACCGGCGACAAGGGTGCGAGAGTTCCCAAATGGCTGAAACCCTATATGTCCTATGTTCTTCCGCTTATCATCATCATTGTACTGGTTATGTCTCTGATTTAATTTTCAGGATAAAATCTCCATACTACTGTAAAAAACTCTGTTGTTTGTTCTCATGACATTACCTATGGTAATGTACTCAGAAAAGGAATAATGAAATGATAGAACGAGAAATGTTGTTGGACTCTGTCGCTCGCGCTTGTTCCTGGCTGACGGATGTGTCACAGATACAAGTAGAACGAATTCCTACAGAATGTGCACGACTCTCTCCTTTTCAAAAAAGCTGGAAAGGGGCGTTCCGAGGGGAATACAGTGCCGGCAAACATCAATGGAATATGTTCTGTCCTGTATGGCATAGCGGACAGGCAGCCAAAGCTTTGTGTATGGCATATCGGCTTACAGGCGAGAAAAAATTTCTGAATTCCGCTGTTATGGCTGGGAACTTCATTCTCAATCAGCAGATAACCACAAAAAATGATCCTGATTATGGATTGATTTATGCAATTGAGGATTACGAGGACTGTGTCAATACCTCTGCAATTCTTGAATCTCTGGAAGGGCTTTTGTGGCTGACTGATGTTACCGATGAAAAGAAATATCAGTTTGCAGCACAGCATGCTGCGGCCTGGGTACGTGACAATGCATACATGGGTGACGGACATTTCAAAGACAATTATTCTCTGACCGCGCATACATTTTTACTGCCTGAGTGGATGGAATGGTGGAATCCGCCTGCGGGTTTTATCAAACGTGAAGGACGTCCCTTGGCAGATGATGCAATTTTTCTCAAGATGTACAAGCTAACCGGTGAAGAATCTTATCGCAAAATATTCTATACTATTGTCGATCATTTACGTACCCACGAAGTTCCCGCAGGGACATGGAACAACTACCAACCGTCAGACGGTGATAAAGGGATTTCTCATCCTCGCCAGTCTTTCTGGTGGGGAATGCCGATGTACGACGCTTTTTTGGACTCGGGAGATTATATTTATTATGATTCCCTGTGTCGTTGCGGTGAATGGTATCTGCGTGCACAAAGGCAGGATGGAAGTTTATTCCGTTCTACAGATTTACAGTTTAACACACCGGCATTTGGTCTTTGCAGCAGTGGTATTTCCTGCGCTTCCCTTCTTTGGCTGTGGCTGTATTCCATTGACCGCGATACAAGATGGATGGAAGCTGTTGAGCGTGCATTGCAGTTCAATATGAAAGTCCAGTTCCGCAATGTGTCCGATGAAAATCTGGCAGGAGCAATTCTGGAACGCACGGTTTTCATCCCCGGAAGTGATTCTTCTCCTTATTATCTGCGCGATCTGGGAACAATTTTCTTCATTCAGGCTGCAGTACGGTATCTGGAAACAGTGTAAATACAACAACTGAATCTCTATTGATGCTAAAAACAGGTCAGAAAACGAACGCATTTTCTCTGACCTGTTTTTAGTATGGGTATAAAAATGCGATAACTTTCAAAGTATTGAAAGATTGAAGTTTCCGAAAAAAGTAAACAATCCGTAATGCGATATATATTAAAAAAGACACTTGCGGTTCTATTCAGCCATAAGTGCCTTTTGTGTTGTTTATGTAACTTTTATTTCAATGTCCCAGCCGCACGCATCATTTCCGTTACTGCCATTGGAATGTGGTTTGCTGTGTCGGAAGACAACATACTGATAGGATTGATATCAGCCTGCGCCAATTCTCCCGACAGACCGGCAATATAGGCTCCGCAGGATACCGTTTCCGGATTTACAGGAGAATAGCCGAGAAGTCCTGTCAGTATACCAGACAATACATCTCCGCTTCCGGCAGTTCCCATGCCCGGACAGCCGCGAGGAATCAGCCATGTATCCTCGCCGTCCGTTACCACAGTGGATGTCCCCTTGAGCAGCAGGCATACGCTATGTTTCGCTGCGAATCGTTCCGCACAGTTTACAGGGTCAGCGAACACTTCGCCCATGGGAATACCGCTGATGCGCTCGAATTCCTTCGGATGGGGTGTCAGAACGATCTGTGCTTTTGTTTTGTGCAGGAGGGATTTATCCAGAGCGGCCAGGGTATTCAGTCCGTCCGCGTCGATCAGCAGGCGTTTGTCGTAGTTTTCGAGAATATAGGACAGGATTTTTCCGTTATCCTCACCTTTTCCCCAACCCATCCCCACCGCCATCGCCGCAGTGGATACCATGGCTTCGTCCAGTTTTGCCGGGGAGAAGCACATGAAACCATCTTTATCCGGGATACCGAATACCGTACTTTCCAGAACATGGGGTGTGACAGCGGGAAGCAGGGATTCGCCCACCGCAAGCCGTACCACACCGCATCCGCTCCGCAGGGCGCAATGTCCCAGATTCGCCAGCTTCACCGCACCGCCGTAGGATGCACAGCCACCGAGAATGGTCACATAGCCGTAGGTTCCTTTATGGGAATTATGGGGTCGGTGACAGAGTACATTGCCGAAATCGCCGTGGTCGGGGACTTTTACACCCTTTTGTACCGGTTTTATGCCGATGTCACGGTTGATCAGTCTGCCCGTCACATCCTTGCCGTTCCCCAGATAATGGCCGTATTTCGGATTGCCGATGGAAACGGTCAGATCGGCTTTTATGCACAGCAGAGAGCCGTCCGTATCGGATGCTGCACTGCCGTTGTCACCGTTCAGTCCGCTGGGGATGTCCACACTGATGATATATGCCCCGCTTTGGTTTGCGGTACGGATCATATCAGCGGCGTTTCCTTCCGGTTTGCCGCGGAAGCCCGTTCCGAAGAGACAGTCGGCGATTTCTCCGTATCCCGCAAGGGTCATGCCTTCCTGCCACAGAATTACGGGAATATTTTCCGCAAGGCATTTTTCGTAGTAGTATCTGCCGTCGGGTGAAAAACGGTCCTCGGCGAGAAACAGGCTGCAGGGAATATTCTTTTCGTGCAGAAGGAGCGCCAAGACATACCCATCACCGCCGTTATTCCCCGTACCGCAGAGAATTGCTGTTTTCCCCTGCCAGTTATGGCTTGCAAAAATGCCCTCTCCGGCACGGCGCATCAGCTCAATCGCGGAAATTCCGCCGGCGATGGTGGCTTTGTCGCTTTCCCGCATACACAGATTGGATACTGCTATAATCATTTTCCTATGTAAACACACACTGCTGTCAGCACAGTTGTCCTGTACCGGCAGCAGGTGCTTCCTTTCTTAATTCAGAGTATGGCTTCCGCCGCTTAACATGGTTTCGATGCGGTTCCACAGAAGCGGATACTGCTTTCTGCCGGGATCCGTGTCGGCTATGTGTCGGGCTTCCTTTGCCGCCAGTTCCACAAATTCCACGTCCCGGCATCCTGCGGCCAGACGGAAACGGTCTTCACCATGCTGGCGGGTACCGGTCTTGTCCACAAAATCACCGGGTCCGCGGAGCATCAGGTCGTATTCCGCAATGGCATAGCCATCGTAGTTCTGCTTGATGACACGCAGACGTTCCATAGAATCTTCGCTGCGGCTGTCTGTCACCAGTATAAAATAGGATTTCGCACTGCCTCTGCCCACACGTCCTCTCAGCTGGTGCAGCTGGGACAGGCCGAAGCGTTCTGCGTTTTCCACGATCATCAGAGTTGCATTGGGTACGTTTACGCCGACTTCAATTACGGTAGTGGATACAAGAACCTGCATTTCCCCGCTGCAGAAACGGTTCATGACATTTTCCTTTTCCGCCGGCTTCATTTTGCCGTGGACAAATCCGATCTCCATTTCCGGCAGTTCTTCCGCCAGCGTTTTTGCGTATTCCACGGCAGCTTTCAGCATGGGGGTATCCGTTTCCTCCTCATAGAAGGACAAATTGGCCATATCATCCGGGTCGGCGGACTGTTTTTCCTTTTTCTCCGGGTTCTCTTCCACGGCGGGACACACAATATAGGTCTGGTGTCCTTCCGCCGCCTGTTTTCGGATGAAGCCGAGCATTCTTTCGTGATAGGTACTGTCCACGATGAAGGTATCCACTCTCTGACGTCCCTTCGGCAGTTCATCGATCCGGGACACATCCAGTCCGCCGTATGCTACAAGGGACAGGGTACGGGGAATGGGGGTAGCGCTCATGACCAGGCAATGGCAGTTCTGGCCTTTATCCAGAATCGCCGCCCGCTGCATGACGCCGAAACGGTGCTGTTCGTCGATGATGACAAGGCCAAGGGAATCGATTTGCACGGCCTCCGTCAGCAGGGCGTGGGTACCGACGATCAGACCGATGCCGCTTACGTCGTCCGGCTGCATACCGATGGTGAGGTTTTCGTCACGCAGGCCTTCCAGAATGGCGTTTCTCTGTTTTTTCGGCGTGGAGCCGGTCAGAAGTGCGCAGCGGATACCGAGTTTTGCAAACAGAGGTTCCAGATCTGCGTAGTGCTGGTTCGCCAGAATTTCCGTGGGCACCAGAAGCGCACACCGGTATCCGTTGCGGATGGCCAGATAGGCTGCGTAGGCGGCAACAACGGTTTTACCGCTGCCTACATCCCCGATCAGGATACGGTTCATGGCGTATTTCCCGGCCATATCGGCGGTGATTTCGGATACACAGCGTTTCTGGGCGCCGGTCAGTTCATAAGGCAACTTTTCGAAAAAGGCTGTGAAGTCCGTATGTGGTGTGGGACAGGTGTTCGGGACCTTCAGCACCGCATTGTTGTGGGCCATGGCCAGAAAACGGATGAACAGTTCCTCGAATACAAGCCGCCGTTTGGCTGCTTCCAGATGTTCCATGGACGGCGGACGGTGGAGGGCGTTCAGCATATACGTTCGGGAAGGCAGTCCCACACGCTGCAGTACTTCAGGCGGGAGATATTCCGTCATTTCCCCGGCGCATCTCCGCAGGGCTTCTTCGGTATAGCGGTACATCTGATTCTGCTTCAGTCCACCCGTCAGCGGATAGACCGGTACGATTTCCCGAAGGGGTTTATCCTCCGTGTACGGTTCGTATATGGGGTTAGTACACTGGAGGCGGCTTTTGAATTCCGCGGAAAAGCGGCCGAAAAAACGGAAAACGGCCCCTGTATGTACATTATCCTTGACATACGGTGCGTTGAAATAGACGATCTCACAGCTGCCCGTGTCGTCGAAGGCCCGGAATTTGGTAATGGACATACCCCGGCGGATCACTCTGTACTGAGGCTCCGAAGCCACGGTCAGGATGACGGCATAGGGAATGTTCGGTGCTTCCTCAAGGGCGGTACGGATTTCGGCGAGGGTACGGATATCGCCTCTGTTCTGGTAGGCACGGGGATAACAGCCGACCAAATCTCCGAGGGTACGGATGCCGGCCTTCTCCAATGCTTCCCTGCGCGCCGGTCCGACTCCCGTCAGTTCCCCTACACTGCAGTTCCACTGATATGCATTTGCCATACGGAAAACACCTCCTTCTCTTCCGCCGTTCTTTGTATACTGCTATGGTATCATAAATGAATCCGCATTTCAAGTAACTTACGTAAACTTTATGTGTTTTTATCCGTTTCCGTCGGAAATTTTTCTTTTTTTATTATTCTTACTCACATAACAATGAATATTTTTCCCAAAACCATTGCTTTTTATGTATGTTCATGGTATAATATGCATATTGGGCGGCAAGACATCGCCCATGCATCATGTATGCAAATTTTTTATTATATTTTCAAGGAGAGACTCACTATGAAAAAGGCATTATCCCTCGTTCTGGCTGCTCTGATGCTGGCTTCCATGCTCGTATCCTGCGGCGGCTCCGGCGAACCCGTTGTTAAGGTTATCGAAATTGACCTGACTGAAGAAGAATACGCTTTCGGCGTTGACAAGACCCAGCCCGAACTGCTGGAAAAGGTAAACACCTTCCTCGCAGAAATCAAGGCTAACGGTAAGTTCGACGAAATCTGCAACAACTACTTCGGCGACGGTACTCCCGTTCCCGTAACCTCCGCTGTTGAAGATGCATCCAAGGATCAGCTGGTTGTTGCTACCAACGCTGCTTTCGAACCCTTCGAATACATGGAAGGCGACAAGTACCTCGGTATCGATATGGAAATCGCAGCTGCTCTGGCTGAATACCTGGGCGTTGAACTGGTTATCTCCAACATGGAATTTGACGCTGTATGTCTGTCCGTTGGTCAGCAGAAGTGCGACATCGCTATGGCTGGTCTGACTGTTAAGCCCGACCGTGAAGAATATGTTACCTTCTCCGATTCCTACTACAACGCAGCTCAAAAGCTCATCGTTCCCGCTGACAACACCGAATTCGATGCCTGCACCACCGCTGATGAAGTTGCCGCTATTCTGGCTGCAAAGGATGCTTCCACCATCATCGGCGTTCAGACCGGCACCACAGGTCAGTTCTACGTAGAAGGTGACGCAGACTGGGGCTTTGACGGTTACGCTGTTACCTGCACCGGTTACAAGAACGGCTCCATGGCTGTTCAGGACCTGATTAACGGCAACATTCAGTACGTAATCATCGACTCCGCTCCCGCTGATGCCATCACCGCTTCCATCAACGAAATGAACTGAGCACGATTCAATACGTAAGCCTTTCATACTCCCTCACCGTCTACAGCCCGTGGGGGAGTATTGCTTGCTTTTGATTCATTACAAGGAAATTCTAATGGGAAATTTTGATAAAAAAATTGCAAAATTCATAGAGATCTTCATTGACCAGAACGGTTATGTGAAGGTTATGGAAGGTCTGCAGAACACTCTGCTGATCGCCATCTCCGGTCTGATCATCGGTATCGTGATCGGTACGCTGATCGCTACGGTTCGTGTCTTCCCCAAGTACAAGACCCTGCCAAAGGTTCTCAATGCCATCTGTACATTTTATGTCGGCTTCTTCCGCGGCACGCCTATGACGGTGCAGCTGCTGCTGTTCTATTATGTACTTCTGCCCCTTATGGGGATCCGGATCACCGGTTTGAATGTTTCCATTCTGGTATTCGGTCTCAACTCCGGGGCGTACATTTCCGAAATCATGCGCAGCGGTATTCAGTCCGTGGATATCGGTCAGATGGAAGCCGGCCGTGCTGTCGGTCTGTCCTTCCCCGTTACCATGATGAAGATCGTGATTCCCCAGGCGGTCAAGAATATTCTGCCCACCATGGGTAACGAGTTCATCGCCCTGATCAAGGAAACCTCCGTTGTCAGCTTCGTAGGTGCGGCGGATCTCTATGTAGCGTTCAATTACATCGGCTCCAACAGCTACGAGTTCATGGTACCGTATCTGGTTATGGCCATTATTTACATTGCAATCGTTATGCTGATTACACTGGGCATCAAACTGATGGAAAGGGGGCTGGCTAAGAGTGATAGACGTCATTGATCTGAAAAAGAGCTTCGGCAAAAACGATGTTCTCAAGGGTATCAATATCACCATCAACAAGGGTGACATTGTCTGTGTCATCGGTCCCTCCGGCTGCGGCAAGTCCACTTTCCTGCGCTGTCTGAACTGTATGGAAGACCCCACCGGCGGCAGCATCATCTTCAAGGGTGTGGATATCGCCGACATGAAGGTGGACATCAACGCACACAGACGGCACATGGGCATGGTGTTCCAGCAGTTCAATCTGTTCAACAACAAGTCCGTGATCCAGAACATTATGCTGGCGCCCGTTTATCTGGGTATTCAGGATCTGAAGAAAGTCAAGCGGCATAATGCGGTGCTTAAGTTCACCAATCTGTTCCGTGCAAAGAACAAGAAAAAGGAGCTCACGCCCATCACGACCACCAAGGCGCAGATCCGTGCAGAGGCGAAGGAAAACGCCCTGAAGCTGCTCCAGCGTATCGGTCTGGAAGACAAGGCCAATATGTATCCTGCTACCCTGTCCGGCGGTCAGAAGCAGCGTATTGCCATTATCCGTGCTCTGGCCATGAATCCCGACGTGATTCTGTTTGACGAACCTACCTCCGCTCTGGACCCGGAAATGGTCGGCGAAGTCCTGGATCTGATGAAGGTTCTGGCACAGGAAGGCATGACCATGGTTATCGTTACTCACGAAATGGGATTTGCCCGCGAGGTTGCCAACCGGGTGATCTTCATTGACGAAGGCAGAATTTTGGAAGAAGCGGAACCCAGAGAGTTTTTCGACAACCCGAAGAATCCCCGTCTGAAGGAATTTCTGTCCAAAGTATTGTAAGGAAAATTTGATTTGTTGGGAGAAGTGCAATGTGTACTGATAACTGTACTCCCCTCTTATCGGTAAAGAAACCGGAAGAGTCCATAAAAACACCTCAGGGTGGGTATTGCGATAAAGAATATTACTACCAGATTTTTATCCAAAAAGATTTTGCCTCCAATGAAGAAAACAATATCGACCGTATTGTAAAAACGGAAATTGCGACAGGCAGGGTAGTTATGACAAGTCCCCCTCTTGCCCTCAATCATGCCAACGATATGACTTACAATGCAAGAATTGACAAGTTTATTGTATGTCATAACAATCCCAATCGCCATTTGATTTCGTTCCTGGACCCGGAAACATTGACCGTTACAGATACTCTCTCCCTGCCCTGCTTGATCTTCAGTATTGATTACAATGAAGACAGAAACATGTATGTAGTCGGTTTGGCCGGGGGACAATCGTTCCGGTTTCTGGATAAAAATTTCCGGTTTGCCGACGACACCGTGCATCTGCCGACGGAAATCACAAAGGGGTATATCACCCAGGGTGTCGGTTGTGATAACCGGTATATTTACTTTGTATTATTTCGTCAGAATGTGATCACTGTATATGATTGGGACGGGAACTTCGTCACTGTATTTGATGCTCACGTGAATGGACATGAACCAGAGAATATCAGTATTGCAGACGGAACTGTTTATGTCGGTTCCGGTGGTGGAGACGGTTCCATCCTGTGGGAAATTCTTCCTCCCGAAGGTTTGATGTAAACCTGTTTCATCTTCCCAAACAACAAGACAGCACAGAGAGCAAACAAAATGTTTTCTGTGCTGTTTCTCATTTTTATCATAGCAGCAGGTATACTGCACATCCGAATCCTCAATTCCCTTGTCGTTAATGGGCCAACTTGCTTGACTCGGCGGCATATTTATGATACAATATCTATTGGAAATATTATTTAACGGCAGACAGCTGCTATTTCCGTAAACATATTTTTCTTTCCATAATTCGTCTGTTTTCACGGAAAGTATGTTCAAGAGAAAACAAACTGGAGAAAAGAGTAGATTTATGACCGACACCAATATCAACACAACCAAAAACCTTTTGGATTTTATCGAAAAAAGCCCTACCGCTTTTCATGCTGTAGAAACCATCGGTTCCATGCTGGATGAAAGTGGGTATTCCCATCTCGGCGAAGGACAGAACTGGGCGCTTGTTTCCGGCGGAAAATACTATGTGACCCGCAATCAGTCCTCCCTGATCGCTTTTCGGATTCCGGAGCATTACGTTCCCGGCTTCCTCATCACCGCCAGCCATTCCGATTCCCCCACATTCAAGCTGAAAACCAATGTAAACAACAACGGTTCCAAATATACCCGTCTGAACGCAGAGCCCTACGGCGGTATGATCTATTCCACCTGGATGGACAGACCTCTTTCCGTAGCGGGTCGTGTGATCCTTTCCGAAAACGGCAGTATTGTTTGCCGAAATGTGAAGATTGACCGGGATCTGGTGCTGATTCCCAGCGTTGCCATTCACCAGATGCGTACCCAGAACAGCGGTGTGGCTCTGAATCCCGCTGTGGATCTGGTGCCCCTGTTCGGCGGTAAGGATGCTTCCTTTACGGATGTTCTGGCGGCAGAGATGCAGCTGGAGAAAGAACAGATTCTCGGCATGGATCTGTATCTGTACAACCGTACCCACGGTTCTGTATGGGGTGCTGACGATGCCTTTTTCTCCGCACCGCGGATTGATAATCTCCAATGCGCTTACGGTACCCTGCTGGGCTTTATGACACCTGAAGCGGCTGAAAACGCTGTGGGAATTCCGGTATACAGTGTATTCGACAATGAAGAGACGGGCAGTGCCACTAAGCAGGGTGCGGGGTCTGTATTCCTTGCCGATACATTAGAGAGAATCTGCGGCTGTCTGGGACTGTGCATGAAGCAGGCTCTGGCTTCCTCCTTCATGATCTCCGCGGACAATGCCCATGCCGTTCATCCTAATCACGGTGAGCTCAGCGACAACGCCAATGCGCCGTATATGAACGAGGGAATTGTCATCAAACACAATGCCGCGCAGAAATACACAACCGATGCATTCTCCGCCGCTGTGTTCACGGAAATTTGTCGACAGGCCGATGTGCCGGTACAGTTTTTCCACAACCGCAGTGATATGCCCGGCGGTTCTACACTCGGTTCCATTTCCAACACCAATGTGCCGCTGTACACTGTGGACATCGGTCTGCCCCAGCTGGCGATGCATTCTTCCTACGAAACTGCCGGCTGTGCGGACACGGATACTCTTATCCGCGCCTGTGCGAAATTCTACGCCTGCGCTTTTGCTTCCGAAAACGACGGTATGCTGAAGATGCTGTAATGGAGGATTGGGAGGTATTATGATGAAGAAAACAATCAGATGGATCTGTTTCGGACTCTTCCTGCTTTTGTCAGCTTCCGCATTCACGGCCTGTGACAGAATTTCTCAGGATGATGTGATTTCCGTACTGGAAGACATCAGCGCCATGCTGGATGAGACTTCCGGTGAAACGGCTACGGATGCTGTAAATACCGAAACCGGGGCTGTTACGGAAACAAAAAAGGAGTCTGCGACGGAACACGTAACGGAAGCGGCTACTGAAGCGGTTACTGAGGTGGCTACGGAAGCTGTTACCGAACCCGAAACCGCCGTTACGGAAGAAGTTGTTTCTTACGGTGAGTATTATTATGATGTGGAAAACGTGGTTCTGTATCTGGACACCTATGGAGAGCTGCCGGAAAACTACATGACCAAGGAAGAAGCGCAGGATCTGGGATGGTCGGGCGGTTCTGTGGAAAAGTATCAGGACGGTGCGGCGATCGGCGGGAATCGGTTCGGCAATTACGAAAATCTGCTGCCTGATTCCAACTGGATCGAGTGTGATATCGATACCGAAAATGAAAGAAGCCGCGGTGCCAAGCGTCTGGTATTCTCCCTAGAAGACGGGCTGTATTACTACACCGACGACCATTACGAAACCTTTGTGGAAGTCTACATCAACGAAGACGGCGAGGTTGAGTACAAATAACTTTACACACAAAAAGGACGATGTATCAGCACGATGCACCGTCCTTTGTCGATTCAGATGATAAAGCTCAGGAAATACAGGAATACCATATGCGCCGGGTAGAAAATGTAGAAGAAGCATTTCATCCGCAGTTTTCCCGGTCTGCCGTTGTACAGGATCAGAATGGGTACGGCAAGGACACTCCAGAACTGCGTCGTGAAGCCGCCCCCCATGTATTGCTCCAGCGCCAGTGCGAACATACCGCCGAAAAACAGCAGTTTCTGTCCCCAGGTTTCCTTCGGCAGAAAGGCAAAAAGCGGTATCAGGACACCCCAGAAGCCGTAATCCACCGTCAGGTTCTGTGTCAGCAGCCATACGCCGTTCAGCAGAAACAGAAATAAGAGCGTGCAGACAAAGGAATTTACAGTTGGGTGTACCGTCTTTCCGGTGGTCTTTTCATAGATCTTTTCAAGCCACGTTTTTTCGCCGGTCAGGGATTTCACTGCTCCGTCAGCTGCCGCCATCAGGACTATGGACAGGGAGAAGGTCAGCAGGATGCCCAGATATATCGTTTGTTCCACTACGGTATAAACAATCTGACAGCCCATGCCCAGCAGGAAGATCTGCAGAAAATACCGCAGTCGGTTTCTGGTATACCGGAAGCCTTCCGCTATACAGTAGGCGTACAGGGGAAAGGCGATTCTGCCGATGATGCGCATCCAGCCGCACTGGGGGAACAGGATCACGCCGGCGTGGTCGATGAACATGGTGACTGCCGCTATGATTTTCAGTATACTGCCAGTCATGTATGATAAACCTCGGTTATTTTGAAATTACAGAATCAGTATACCACATTTTCCGCCCTGTGACAAGACGGATTTGCGTTCTTTTTTCGCCGGAAGGGTAAAAATTCTTTTAACTATTGACCAATGGCAAAATTTCCTGTATAATATTTCTGTACATACAAAAAACGGAGGTACGATATGTTGAAACACATTCCCGAAAATCTGCTTGCGCAAATCGATGCGATTGCCGATACAAGAAAGAATCAGATTCTGCAGTCCGAAACCAATGTGGTATATGCCGGTACTGCTTATTATGTTGCCGAAAACGGCTGTGACAACAATGACGGTCTCTCTCCCGATACCCCCTGGCAGTCCATTCAAAAGGTGCACTCCTTCTCCTTTCAGCCCGGGGATGCGGTATTCTTCAAGCGCGGTGACACCTTCCGCGGACGCTTCCATGCCCGTGACGGTGTGACTTATTCCGCCTACGGTTCCGGTCCCAAGCCCATCATCTGCGCTTCCCCCTTCAACGGTACGGTATACGGCGAGTGGATCCCCACGGACGTGCCGGATATCTACCGCTACAGCGAAAAGTTTCTCGATGACGTTGGCTGTCTGATTTTTGACGACGAATCCTATGCATACAAGGCAACTGTGGATTTTTCCACCATGACCAACCTGACCGACTGCAAGCCCTTCGCTTCCTGGCGGGATCTGGCGAACGATCTGGATTTCTACCACGACCTGGGCGGTCCCAATGTAACCGGTACGGAAGAACATAGTGATCTGTATCTCAAATCCACAGAAGGTAATCCCTCGAAACGGTTCAAGTCCATTGAATTCAATGTCCATACCAATGGCATCATGATCGACGGCCACAATATCCGCATCAACAACCTGAATATCCGTCACGCGGGTAACCATGGTATCGGTTCCCTGACCGTTCACGGACTCACCGTGGACTGGTGTGTATTTGAGTGGATAGGTGGTTCCATGCAGTACTACGATGAAAAAGGCGGTCCTGTGCGTTTCGGTAATGCAGTAGAGATTTACGGCGGATGCAGTGATTATACTGTGGAAAACTGTTATATCAATCAGGTTTACGATGCCGGTATTACACATCAGTTCTCTGCCGGCGGTGATGAAGATGTTATCATGAAGGATATCATCTACAAGGGCAATCTGGTGGAAAACTGTATTTATTCCATCGAATACTTCAACGGTATTGCGGATGTAGATGCCTGCCGTCATATGTCCCATGTACGTATCAGCGACAATATTCTCCGTTATGCCGGCTGCGGATTCGGTAAACAGCGTCCCGATCATTTTGTGGAATGTCATATCAAAGCATGGGATCACTACAACCATGCCGACAATATGATTTATGAAAACAATATTTTCGATCGCAGTACACACTGTCTGCTGCATATTTCCTGCTACGACGATATTGCTTACATGCCGATTATTCGAAAGAATATCTTTATTCAATCCGAAGACGGACTTTTTGCCCGGCTCGGTCTTACCCCCACAAAGGTTACTCCTTACACTAACGATGTTGTGGAAAATGAACCGAATGTGGAAAAAAATAATGTTTACTACGTACTCTGACCAGGATTCAAAATGAACCGTTAGAATGCGGTATACTTTTTATGACCATTCTGCAATTTCATTAATGAAATAGTAACGTTAAGTCCACCCGCAAACTTTTATCCAAAACGAGTAGCTACATCATGTTTCAATACTTTTTCGAATGCTCCGGTACTATCGTAAAGGGCGTCGGTTTCTCTCATTTTGATCCTCTGCACCTCGCCTGGCTTTTTGTCTTCGTGCTTTTTTGCGGTTTCAGCTGTTATTTTTATAAAAAAACAAACACGGCGAAGCGCAAAAAAATCCGTTTTATCTTTGCGGGACTTCTTGTTCTGGATGAGATCCTTAAGATTGTGGGACTTGCCGCCTTTGGTAATTACAATGCCAACTACCTGCCCTTTCACCTTTGCAGTATTAATATTCTCCTTATTGTCATTCACGCTGCTAAGCCTTTTAAGGTGCTTGATAATTTTCTTTACACCATTTGTATCCCCGGCGCGCTTGTGGCACTTCTATTCCCTACCTGGACAAAACTGCCGCTTCTCAATTTCATGCATCTCCATAGCTTTACAGTGCATATTCTCCTTGCTGTATATCCCATCATGCTCACCTTCGCAGGAGATATTCGTCCCCGTATCAAAGATCTGCCCAAGAGCCTTTTTCTGCTCGTGGGTATGGCAATTCCGATCTATTTTGTCAACGTACTCTTTGATACCAATTTCATGTTTCTCATGGAAGCAGATAAAGGCAACCCGCTTTATATTTTCGAAAAAATGTGGGGCAATCATCTCTGGGGTTTCCCCGTTATCATAAGCGGCGTTCTCCTAGTCATGTATTTTCCGCATATTGTACTGCTGATTAAAAATAAGACGCAAAGTAAAAATACAAAAAAATCGCTCAATAATAAAACAGTATAATACACAAACAAAAAGGATAGAGAATTTCACGTTCTCTATCCTTTTTTTGTGGCAAACTCTGCATTTATAGACAAATTGCCTATAATGAAATTTTCCAATGTTTGTTGCTGTAAAAGCAAATTTCGTTTTTGTTATTTTCTGGTGTATACTTCTACTCTCGCACCGATGGTACCGCCTGCTTTAGGTTTGCCGTAGCGGTTTGCGGCACTTTCGGTTACTGTCCATTCCACGGTATTTTCCCCTTCATGGCAGAATTTTGTAATGTCCAGCGTGAAAGGCTTATACAGCAGTACGCCGGCTTTTTCACCGTTAACGGTTACATCGCATCTGTCGTTCACTTCCGCGAATTTCAGCATACATACAGTATCTTCCACGGTACGGCAGATGAAGGTATGTCCCTCTTCGCCAAGTGCCGTAATCTCTCTGACAGTATCCGTGGGATTGTCGCCCAGTTCGGGCAGGACATCCGTATTCAGGCCGAGGATCACTACGCTCCAGGGCTCCACGGTTACGGGATAGGACAAACCGTCGGCGTGCATACCGGCGTATACCGTTTCCGTTTTGCCCGTGAAGGGATCGAAACGGCGGCAGGCACCGGATTTGTCGGTGATCAGATGGCCGCTTACGGCCTCGTTGCTTTCATTGAAGATCAGGAAGAAGGGATAGCCGCTCTTGGTCAGGTGCACGAAACGGATATTGGGGTTCTGGGCATCGAAATAGGAGGTTTTCTTCCCGTGCTTCTTTACATATTCGCCGAAATCGTTTCCTCTGTACATCTTACCGCCGCCGGTGACGAATTCACCGATCTTCTTTACGGCTTCCACAGTCAGGCGGATGCGGCTGTCTACCAGCAGAGTGTCGTACTGGTATCTGTCCAGACGGATAATGCCGTCGTGGATGTGGGCGTTATTGATCAGCTGTTCGATGGTCACGTAATTGAAGGTATAGCCGTTTTCGTACAGGTATTTTACGGAATGTACGGGCAGGTTGTCTTCCATGGTGATGACCAGATACTGGGGATTATTATGGTTGGTGGAATTCAGCCAGGACAGGCGTTTGATATAGTTGGCCAGTGTACGGTATTCGCTCCACCAGATATTGCCGGGGCCTACATCCGGCGGACGTTCGTCGGACTGAAGGGCCGTACGCAGAGAATAGAAGAATGCATGGGGAATGATCATGTTCACGCCTCTGGCGAACAGGAAGTTCAGCTGCCACATCATTTCCGCCGCGGTGAAATCCCAGGGATTATCCTGCAGGCCGCAGGCACCGAAACATTCGCAGCTGTTCCGTGAGAAGCCCAAATGCCGCGCCGCATCCGCACTGCATTTTGCCAGCACGCTGTCCATGGAAGTCAGAGCGTTTTCCGGTGTAACCATGCGCCATACCAGATCCTGGCCGGGTACGTCGAAGGATGCCGCCAGTGCCATATCGTGACTGGAGGCGGGATGGCCCATGAGTGCAACGCCGTGGGTTCTGCACCAATGACTGAGTTTGCCGTAATAGGACACGGCAAGGCGGCGGTTCAGTGCCATTTTATAGATATATTCCGCATCCTTGGCAATACGCTTGTCCGCTGTCGGGAACAGAAGGGAGGCAAGCATCATGGCATTTCCGCCCTCTTCTCCGAAGGCTTCGTGGAAATCGTAGGTCCAGCTTATTTTGCCCGTCATATCGGCGCATCTGCCGGTGAGAGAAGGCTCGTCCGTGAAGATACCGATAATGGTCTGGCCGAAATCTTCGCCGAAACGCTGATAATAGGCTTCATGGGTATAGTAGATGAAATAATCAGTGGCTTCCGCATTGAGCAAGTCTGCCGCTTTCGGTGCGTTCGGGCAGCCGTCATCTTCGTCGGGTGCAATGCCGCGGATGGTGCCGCCGGTAAAGCCCAGGATGAAGTCGTACCAGACATAATCCGCCGGAACATCTTCCGTATCCGTGATTACGTCGGTCAGTTTCCCGTCTGCATTGAACCGCAGTGCCATACGCAGCTCGGCTTCCTCCCCTTCCGCCAGTTCGTAGGAGCCGGTGGGGCGGGCATACAGGCATCGTGCGGCCAGAAGGGGATTCTGCTGCACTACAAGGCCGTGAGCCGATCCGGAGGGGTACATGGCTTCGTCATACAGAACCACCAGCATACGGCGTTTTTTGGCCGCTGCGAGGCATGCTTCGATCATATGGAAATAGGTTTCGGACAGATATCCGCCTTCCACCTGCATACCCATGCGGGGATGGATCACAAAGCCGTCCACACCTTTTTTATGGAAATCATCGATCTGCCGGACCAGTTCCTCTTCGTTCAGCTCGTCGTTCCAGAACCAGAACGGCAAGGGCGAAAAGGAGGCACCGGGATTTTTGAAAATATTGGTAAGTATATCAAACATATTGACTCTCCCGTTTTTTCGTGATTACATCTATTATATATGTTTTCTCCTCCAAATACAAGGACATATTTGTGAATTCTCCGATTTACCACAAACACCCCATTCTGCGGTGTAAAATTCGTGCAGTTATACAAGAAAAATATTGAAAACCCACTTGTAATTTTCTGCGGAATATGTTATAATTTTATTTGTGTGTGGATATCCCGCACACGTATTTCGGACAGTCCTCTGCGCAGCTCCGCACGAATGTCCTTGTTACAGGAGGAGTCGAAAAATGAACAAACTCGACGCTTTTACAAAAGAGCAGCTGAAGGAAAATGTACCGTCCTTCAACATCGGTGATACCGTTCGTATTGCCAACCTGATCAAAGAAGGTACCAGAGAGAGAATCCAGATGTTCGAAGGCACCGTTATCGCCCGTCACGGCGGCGGTATCTCCGAAACCTTCACCGTTCGTCGTGTAGCTTACGGCTGCGGTGTTGAAAAGACCTTCCCTCTCCACTCTCCCCACGTTGTCTCCGTTGACGTTATCCGTTACGGTAAGGTTCGCAGATCCAAGCTGTACTACCTGAGAGACAGAGTTGGTAAGAGCTCCAAGGTTAAGGAAAAGATCTAAGTCAGGTTTCAAACCCACAAAAACACCGTATCTCCTCTCCGGAGTGTACGGTGTTTTTTGTTTTCTCCGTTTTGTCTGGCATCCGGAAAACATGGGAAAAGTTTTTTGTTTTATTTTGAAAAAAGGCTTGACAAATAGTTGCAGTTGTAGTATAATAATACACGTCAGCGGCGCCATAGCCAAGCGGTAAGGCAGAAGTCTGCAAAACTTTTATTCCCCAGTTCGATTCTGGGTGGCGCCTTTTCAAGCAGTCTCTTATGAGGCTGCTTTTTTGTTTTTCCGGACAGAATCGGATGTATAACATGTCCCCTCTCCGGTCTTTTTTCCTGTTCTGCCGCTTCTTTGAAATTCCCGCATTTTACCTTAGATTTTTATTGACATCCGGCTTTTTGTATGTTATCATACATTTAACCGATATAGTGCAAGGAGGTATCACTATGCGTTATCTTGACAGTAAAGCTGCCGATATGAGTTGGAAATACGATTCCGGTTTCGGCAACCACCGTATTATGGTTGAGGCGGAGCAGGCCAAATATGTCAGAGTCCATCTGCCCTGGAGACGGCGGGACTGCAATCCGGAATGTATCGGCGTCCGTATCTGCTATACACCTGAAGGAAAAGTGAAGGAAACCGGTGTCGGTACGGATGAGGTTCTGAATATCAAAATCGAAAATCCCGACCGCGAAGAAGGCTGCCTTGTTTTCGAAGCGCCTGCAAGCGGTGTGTATGAAATCTATTATCTGCCCTATACAATGGACGGCTGGCCCTATTCTCCGGATACGGTGTATCTCCATCCGGATGAAATGACGCCGGATAAAGACTGGCTGGATGCTATGGATGAAGCACAGATCACGGAAGGCAAGGTACTCCATTATGAATGCCGGACGGATTTTGATAATTTCTATCCCATGGGTATTCCTATGACGGCGGAAGAAACTGCTGCTTTCTCCCCTGCAGATGTACCTTTCTTCACAGTCACGGAATCCAGACTCCGTCCCATTCAGATGAAGCATCAGTTCCCCTATATATGGATTCACCGCAGTGCGGAAGACAGGCTGGTTCTGACGGATACCGCTCACCGCAACGAGCATTATGTGTTCCAGATCGCTGTATGTGCCGCCTGTGATCTGGAGGATGTTCAGATCCGTTTTTACGATGGGGACGGCAGGGCTCTTACGGATGAAAAATGTGTCTGCTTCAATTTCCTCGGACGGGATGCGGATGGTGTATGGTTTGCCATTCACAGAAATGCCGCGGCGGGCGAAATTCTGCCTCTGTGGTGCGGTATTCCCTTTGAAGACTGGGAGATTCCCGCAAACGGTATTGTGGAGCTGACAGCCGAGATCACAGCTGCCAACACCGATCATACCGAACGGGTACGGATTGTGCTGCATGTGGAGAACACCACCCTGCCTGGTAACGGAGACAATGAACTGTGGAGAATGTCCCGTCTTTTCTGGCTGAATTCCGATATTGCGGTCAGCGATGATGTGATCGAGCCCTATCTGCCCATTGAACACGATGACAGCGAGTGCAGTCTGAAGCTGCTTGGCCGTAAGGTATGGACGGATGCGTTGGGGCTGCCTTCCCGGATCTGCAGTTATTTCAATGATGAGGGCGGTATCGGCGAAAAGGCCCATGAGATCCTGCGTGAGGGTATCCGTCTGTATATTGAGAAGGAGGGTGCTGTACGTACTGCAGACAAAGCGCCCGTGCCGGAAAAAGAAATCAAGGGTACGGGTACGACCGTTCTCCGTTCTTCCGCCGCTCGGAACGATGTGGCCATCGAAAGCCATATCAAATACGAAGCTGACGGACATATCGACTGTAAGATCCATCTGACCGCGCTGGATGAAGGGGACTATTCCTTCGCCCTGCAGGTACCTGTGGCTTCCGAAATCGCCTCCACCATGATGGGTATGTGCTATACTGCCGGACGGGTTCCTGCCTGGTGGGAATACAAATGGACCACGGACAGAGTCGGCAATATGCTCTGGCTCGGCTGTGTACATGCCGGTATTCAGGTTAAGCTTATGCAGGAGGACGAATTCTGGGGACACTGGGGAGATCACGATTCCGTTCTGCCGGAATTCTGGCACAATGGCGGCAGGGGCAAAATGACCGTACGCAATCTTCCCGACGATTCCACGGTACTGTTCGAGGGGCTGAGCGGACGGATGCATCTCTGTGCCGGTGAGTCCAGACTTATGCATTTCCATATTCTGATCACACCCTTCCATCCGATCGATTACCGTTACCACTGGACACAGCACATTGCCGGCGGTACAACTGACCTATACCGGGATGAAGGCCGCACGATCGGTCTGAACCGCCATGCCAGTCAGGAAAATCCGTATATCAATTATCCCTTTGTCTTTCCGGATCGCATGAAGGCATTTGTAGATAAATACCACGAGGACGGACTCAGGGTACAGATATACTATACGGTCCGTGAACTGTCCACATACTGCAGGGAAATCTGGGCGCTCCGTGCGCTTGGGGACGAAATTTACAATCCGGATGTAAACTCTGTGGTGATTTCGGACTTCTTTGTGCCGGAAAATGAAAAAATCAGCCGTACCGGTATGGCGTTCAGTCCCAACAGATGGCGCGGTGGTGCATGGCTGATCGAACATCTGACCGACGGTTATGTGGGTGCGTGGCATCAGCCGTTATTTAACGGTGACTGCGACTGTTCCGTGGGTATGCAGGGTGTTTCCAGATGGCATAACTACTATCTGCGCGGACTGAAGTGGCTGCTTGATGAAGTGGGAATCGACAGCATCTATCTGGACGACATCGGCTACGACCGCCGGATCATGAAGCGCTTCCGCCGTATTCTCAAGGCAAGCGGCAAGCAGGGGGATGTTACCATTCACAGCGGCGACGGCAGAATGAATTTCTACGGTTACGTTTCGCCCATCAACAAGTATATGGAACATTTCGCCTATGCGGATTCTCTCTGGATCGGTGAAGGCTACAAGTACAACGAGATTCCCTACGACTTCTATATGACGGAAATCTCCGGTATTCCCTTCGGTCTGATGAACGATATGCTGCAGGACGGCGGTAATCCCTGGCGCGGTCTGATTTACGGTATGACCTGCCGTCTGGATCAGAAGCCCTTGGTCGGCAGAATCCTGACCACCCTGCGGAATTTCGGTATCGAGGACTCCAGAATGCTTGGTTACTGGCATCCGGAATGTCCCGTTACGGCCGAAAACGATCAGGTACTGGCAACGGCTTATATCCGCGAAGACGGCAGCGTAATGGTTGCTCTGGCCACATGGTATCCCGGCAGCGGAAGCTATCTGGTATTCGTGAACAAGGAACAACTCGGTATTGAGGGCGACTACGAATTCTATGCCCCGGCCATCGAGGATTTCCAGAAGGAAGCCGTATTCCCGTCCGGCAAGCCGATTCCCTTTGAACAGGGCAAGGGCTGGCTGTTTATGCTGAGAAAAAAGTAATCACAAGTGAAAAACGGAAACTGCCGCACAGTCTGAGGATATTCCCCCGGCTTTGCGGCAGTTTCTTGTTTTACTGAATTTCCTGTTCCAAGTTCCGGAATTCCTCCGTATCGAAAAATTCCGTCAATGTGATGTTCAGTCCGTCGCAAAGCATCTTCAGGGTGACAATTCCCGGATTCTGGCTTTTGCCGTACAGAATGTTTTTGATGGTGGAAGGAGCAACCGCCGATTCCGTTGCCAGCTTGTGTATTGCCATGTGCCGCTCTTCGCATAATTCCATCAGTCGGTTCTTTACTGCGGTATAGGTGTCCATGGTTATTTCTCCTTATTGCATCTTGTAGGCTAATTATAGCCTATTTCTATTGACAAAATGGGCTATATATGATACAATATGAGCTATAAATAGACCATCTATACAAGGAGTCCATTATGGCAGTATTATTTTGCAGAAAGTGCGGTAAGGAAATCGAGAAGCAGGCGGAGAAATGTCCGTTCTGCGGATTTGACGGATCGGCTGGGATTGTATGTATCCGTTTACCGGGGGATATGCTTGACGGACTGGCACGATTATTCTATCTGGACACCGTAACGATTCTGACGGCGGAGGGAGAAATGCTGTGGGAGGGCAGGCAGGGCGAGACAGCTGAATTTGCATTACCGGAACCCATGCGGATTACTGTACTTCCCTGCGGGTTTTCTGCACCTGTACATGGGACTTTGTATCCGGGGAAATGTTATCGGCTGGAGCAAGTCGGCGGTCTTCATCTGCGGACGGTGTATCGGCTTACGGAATGGAATGATTTTTGAGATGAGCATTCTGTTATACGGCAGGCTTTTTTGTCTGTGGTAAAATTGTATACAAAAAACTGACTCCGTTTTTTCAGGCGAAGTCAGTTTTGATGTTTCAGGATATTTTGATGTATCTGTTATTCCGTTTTCAGCGTATATCCTTCGGATGTGATGTAATCGATGTCTTCCTGCGTTAGGGATTCAGGGGAACCCTCCGCCACGAGAACGGCGCCGTTTATCACTTCGGAAGCAAATGTGCCGGTTACGGGTGCTTCGTGGTATACTCTTACGGTGTCCCCGGTTTCCATCCCCGCAAGGGTATCGATCGGATGGGAAATCAGGCTGACCAGATATTTTGTGCCTGTCTCCTGGGAAGCCGCCAGCAGAAAGGGATTGTTCAGATTCTCTATGTACACCAGTTTTCCTTCGGTGGAATAACCGGGAGAAACCTTCAGTTTTTTGATATTTGTATCGCTGTGCAAGGTTGTGGTAAGGCGGATGTGATCTCCAACGGCCAATGCTTCCTTTGCGGGAGCTGATTTTCTTGTGTACCACTTTTCCACATAAACAGATTCCGTTTGTCCGTACAGGACGGTAATTACGGTATTTCCCTGTTCGTTCTGCGTGATACCGGTGATGAAACCTTCCAGATCATAAGAGTTTCTGCCGGTAATCTCACAAGCCACCCAAGTGGCAAGTACGATTGCGGCTAAGACACCGATGCAGATGAGAAATTTTTTCATACAAAACCTCCGGAATGGCTGATTTGTCATATATAGTATACCATACTGCAGGCAAACAGTCAACGCTTTTTATTTACGGCCGGTTTTGCAGATGCCGATCACGGAAACGATTACGGCAATCAGGGCAAAAATCCAGTCACTCACGGGATTGACCGCATTGGTGACCAGGATCATGGTAGGACCATCCGCGCCGCCTATGATGCCGATGCTTTCCTGTTCCTTCATGCTGAAGAACATTCCCTGAGTGAAAAGAAATTCGATAAGCTCCTTGGCCAGAACCAGACCGGCGATGACTGTTATCGTGATGAAAATACCACGCCAGATTTTTCGTCTGGTTTCGTTCTGTCGGGCAAACTGTTCATTCAGCAGCTCAAGCTTGGCGGACAGGGATTTTACATCCTCCGCTTCCGTCTCTTCCACCGTTTCGCCCAGCAGCACGGTGACTGTGGTATCCAGTTCTTCCGCCAGGCGGATCAGCATTTCGGAATCGGGAACGGACAGGCCTTTCTCCCATTTGGAAATGGTCTGCCGCACCACATTCAGGCGGATCGACAGTTCTTCCTGGGACAGCCCTTTTGCTTTCCGCAGTTTTTTCAGGTTTTCACTTAACATTGTAATTGTCTCCTTTGGTATGATGGGGACAGTATATCACAAACCTTCCCCACGGGCAAGCAATGGGTTTTAACATGGACGCAACGGCGGTTATTTCA
Source organism: Oscillospiraceae bacterium (assembly GCA_015063745.1). GTDB lineage: Bacteria > Bacillota > Clostridia > Oscillospirales > CAG-272 > UMGS1696. Next base: position 49,507 of record SVTO01000001.1, read on the forward strand.
CAAAGAAAACCACGATACTGCAGATGAAAATAAACACGGCTGCGGCGATATTGATGATCGCGATCTTCCGGCTATGATTATGGTTCCATTGGATATATGCCTGACAAAGCTGGTGAAGACCCAACAGGGGGATAAATACGCATGCTGCATTTTCCCATACGCCGATGATCTGCAGTCCTGCCAGCACGATAACGGTAATGGAGATGAGGATACCGAGGATTACGATGGTTGTGTGTAATTGGGGATGTTTCATGGCAACTCCTTATTATGTTATCTATTTTTTACCGTCACGTTTCCGTGCTCGATCCGCGCGATCATCGGCTGCCGGACACCGCTCATATCAGCCAGTTCTTTCTGTGACAGATTATTATGCTGCCGCATATGGACGATTTCTTTTATAATCTCTTCACATAGCTCGTATGATGAACTTTTCTTTGGTGTATTGATCTCCTTTCTGACATCCTCAAGGTCATATCCCATTACATTTATACCGGTCATGATAATTTACTACGCTCCTTCAGTATTTCGGACAGAATAATCCTGGGCGACTGTTAGCAGCCGCCCGTTCCTCGGTCGTCATCCTACTTTGCATCCATCCGGCCTCATTATACCACCCCTCAAAAAAAAATCAATACTAATTTGTTATAAAATATATTGAAAAATTCTTAAAACCGTGTTACAATAAAATCGATCAGATGGAATATTGTCCCAACAAGTTCCATAACAGACAGATCAGTTCACCTTAAAGAAAGGGAGTGAGATGAATATGGTATTCGAACTGAGCCGCCTTACATGCCATCCTATGCCAACACCATCGGTCGACATTCTGATCCATACCTTACCATATCCGATCAAGCGTATTCATTTGAGCGCATAGGTTGTCTGTAGGTTGTCCGTTTTAACTTGCAGATTAGTCTATGCGCTTTTTTATAGTCTTAATTTTATTTATTTGAATAATGATATATAGCTCGAATAAATTTTTAAAATTATAGGAGAGTATATGCTCTTTAATCATAGAAATATCAAGAAAAGCGTTAAGTTAATATCAATTTGTGCGTTATTATTTGTTCTTACAATTCTTTCTTCGTGTACTAGTAATGATTTGCTGAACAATAATGCAAGCGACCAAACAGAAACTGGCTACTTTAACAGCCAAGTTCAAACAGATTGTATTTCAAATGACGAAATTTCCACCCAAATCAATATTGATACAACTATCTCTACAGATAATGTAGATGAAATCACTAATAGTCATAAGTTCACCGGTTTCTTTCTGCAAACAGAAACACAGACTTTTTTCATAGCAGAATCAGACACTGAAACTTTTTACCAGGGAGAAGTTGTGAAAATATCCATACCAGCATGGATTGATGACAAAACTGTATGTTTTGACAATTACACCTCTGGGGATAAAATTAAAGTCGAAATACTTCAGATAGAAGATTCGCTCCCCCGCAGTATGCCTATTTATAGTATTGAATTGATAGAAGAAGGTACAATAGAAAATATCAGTAAAAAAACAATCCAATACATTGAAGAAATTGGATTTATAATAAAAAAATAATTTATAAAAAGGAGTATGTATATAAAAAGATGCAAGGTTGTTATGTGCATTATCGAAGCGATTTTGGTGCTACACATGAGCTGTGTGATAAATGCTGCAAGTAACAATTCGATTATATATGATGGCAGCAATGTATTTAATACATTAAATAGCATTCTTGCCAATGATATGCTGTCAGAAAAAACGCAGTATGAAGACTTTTTGGCATCATATGCAGGAGCAATTATTGATGAAAGCGGAAAACTGATTGTTTATCTTGAAAATAATGTAACAAGTTTATCTGGGTTGAAAGAAGAATTGTATGAAAAAAATGTAGCAGTTTCCTCTATACAATTTCTTGATGTTGAATTTTCATATAACGAATTGAAAGCATACAAAAATGTAATGTGGGATTTTGTAACACAAACAAAAGAAAATGAAATAAACGAAACAATATACTTGTGGGCCAACAAACTGCAAGCAACCGCTATAGATCCTGCATCAAATCGAGTAGAACTATACGTTGTTGGCTTTGAGGAAGAAGATTATGATTTGTGTGAACAATTTTTTGGAGATTATCCGTACGAAATAGAAATCTTACCAGAAGAGTATAGACTTCAAGAAGATACAACAATAAAACCAGGCCAATCTGTGACTAGCACAGGTGGATCTATTGGATTCAGGTGTAAGTTGAGTGGAGTAGAAGGATTTATAACAGCAACTCATAGTTCTACCGATTACAATGTTCAAAATGAGGTTTCTGTAAGTATTGGCGGCGTAGTTGTTGGCAAGATAACCGCTGGCAAGTATGACGGAATGTCTGATTTCACCTTTGTTGAATTAACTAATCCTAATTATGATATAAGTGCAACAACCAATACTTCTCCCGCCTACACATTGAATGGATCAAATTATGTTGTCTCTCTTCCTGTTGGATATGAGGTGTTCATGGCTGGCTGCAAATCCTCTTCAGTAAGAGAAGGAACAGTTTACCGTGATGGATACACAATTTCTCAAGGTTCAGATTGGCTTGTATGTGATTATCCTAGCCAGTCCGGAGATAGTGGCGGCTGTATTTTTGCTGAGGTAAACGGAGATTACTGTATTGTTGGTATTCATGACGGAACACTGGTAGGAACAGGTCTAGATTATGCAACAAAATTGTCTACAATGAGAGGATATTACGACATAACTTTGTATTGATAGTTTTCTATTAATTTTGGGTTATATTGTAGTAAGGCTATCAAACAGAAAAGAAAAATATTTCGCTGGCTATATAGGTAAAAAACAGCTTTTCTGGTTTTAAGCATTGCTGCCAATCGTAAAAATTCACCTGATATCCATCGCTGAATATCTGCGGCTTGATATAAAAGAACCATGCACTTTTTTGGCACATGGTTCTTCTATTTTATTCAGCACTTTGGTGTAGTAACCGTTTGGCTGAACCTTGCAATATCATGCATCTCCGTGCGTTGTGCACATCTATGTGCATTTTGGTGTAGTAGTGGTGTAGTGGTGTAGTAACTCACTCACACAACTCGTTATATCTCTTTATTTCTCTCGTTTTCTCGCTTTTTCACGTACTTTTTAGTCGAGAGTCTTCATTGTGGGGAACAGCAGAACATCGCGGATTGCTGCAGAGTCGGTCAGCAGCATGCACATTCTGTCGATACCGTATCCAATACCACCTGTCGGGGGCATACCGATTTCCAGTGCATTCAGGAAGTCTTCGTCGGTGTGGTTGGCTTCTTCATCACCGGCGGCGAACTGTTCTTCCTGTGCGGCAAAGCGGGCGCGCTGGTCGATGGGGTCGTTCAGCTCGGAGTAGGCGTTGGCCATTTCCCAGCCGTTCATGAAGAACTCGAAACGCTCTACGTAGTCCGGGTTTTCGGGCTTTCTCTTGGTCAGAGGAGAGATTTCCACAGGATGATCCATTACAAAGGTGGGCTGGATCAGGTGGTCTTCGACGAAGGTTTCAAAGAACAGGTTCAGAATATCACCCTTCTTATGACGTTCTTCGTATTCCACGTGCTTTTCATCCGCAATGGCGCGGGCTTCTTCCAGAGTGTGAATTTCATTGAAATCCACGCCGGAGTACTTCTTGACCGCATCTACCATGGTGATTCTTTCGAAGGGCTGGCCCAGATCCATTTCTACACCGTTGTACACGATCTTGGTAGTGCCCAGAACTTCCTTGGCTACGTGACGGTACATATTTTCGGTCAGGTCCATCATGCCGTGGTAGTCGGTGTATGCCTGATACAGTTCCATCAGCGTGAATTCGGGGTTGTGACGGGTATCCAGACCTTCGTTACGGAATACTCTGCCGATTTCATATACTCTTTCCAGACCGCCTACGATCAGACGCTTCAGATACAGTTCCAGAGAAATACGGAGCTTGAAATCTTCGTCCAGTGCGTTGAAGTGGGTTTCAAAGGGTCTGGCAGCGGCACCGCCGGCGTTGGACACCAGCATGGGGGTTTCCACTTCGATAAAGCCCTGGTCGTCCAGGAAGCGGCGGATGGTGCTGATGATCTTGGAACGCTTGATAAAGGTATCCTTGCTTTCGGGATTGGTGATCAGGTCCACGTAACGCTGTCTGTAGCGGGTATCCACATTGGTCAGGCCGTGGAACTTTTCCGGCAGGGGCTGGAGGCTCTTGGACAGCAGGATGATTTCTTCCGCATGTACGGAGATTTCACCGGTCTTGGTCTTGAACACTGTTCCCTTTACACCGATGATATCACCGATATCAAACTTCTTGAAGCCGGCATAGGGTTCTTCGCCCAGACTGTCTCTGGCTACGTATACCTGCATATTGCCGGACAGATCCTGTACATGGCAGAAGGATGCCTTACCCATGATGCGCTTGGACATCATACGGCCGGCGATGGTGACGGTCTGGCCTTCCAGTGCGTCGTACTGGTTTCTGATTTCTTCAGCGTGGTGGCTTACATCATATTTGGTGATCTGGAACGGGTCGGCGTTTGCGTCCTGCAGTGCCTTCAGCTTGTCTCTGCGTACCTGCAGAATTTCGCTGAGTTCCTTGTCCGTCATCTGGGGGGCCTGGTTGTTGTTGTTTTCGTTTGCCATATTCTACTGCCTTTCTTATACTCAACCGTTGTTCTTCGTTCTGGAAACGGCAAGGATCTTCATCTTCATTTCGCCGTTCGGGGTGTGTACCGTTACGGTATCGCCTTCCTTGGCGCCGATCATGGCCGCACCGATGGGGCTTCTGTCGGAAATTCTGCCCAGCATGGGGTTGGCTTCGTTGGTCCCTACCAGATTGTATTCCAGTTCTTCGTCATATTCCAGATCCAGTACCTTTACAGTGGAACCGAGGTTGACAATGTCTGCCTTGAATTCGGATTCGTCCACGATTTCCGCATGTTCCAGCAGTTCTTCCAGTTCTGCGATGCGGGATACTACCTTTGCCTGTTCATTCTTGGCTTCGTCGTATTCGCTGTTTTCAGAAAGGTCACCGAAGGAACGTGCTTCCGCCAGGCTTACCTTTACTTCTTCGATTTTTACCTTCTTCAGGTAATCCAGTTCGTCGATCAGTGCCTTATGGCCTTCCACTGTGTACTTGATTTTCTTAGACTGCTCCATGTTCCTGTACTCTCCTGTAATTTTTATTGCATTGTCATTATATCGCTTTACCGTTCGTTTATGCCTCAATCCTTGAGAGCTGCAACGGCGGCGGCAAGCTGATTGTCTTCTTCATCCGTGATTTTGTAAATGTTTTTATCCTTCAGTTCTTCCGCCAACTCCACCTCAATGTCCGGCTTGATGCCAACACCGTGGTAGTTTTCGCCGAAGGGAGGATTATACATACGGTAGGTGATGGATACTGCGCTGTAGTCATTCAGCGGTACGGTGGTCTGCATACATCCCTTACCGTAGGTAGTAGTACCGACGATTACGGCTTTTTCGTAATCACGCAGGGCGCTGGTGAACAGCTCCGCCGCACTTGCTGTACTGCCGTTGACCACTACGGCCATGGGAATATCCAACTCCGTTTCTTCGGAATGATAGGAATCCACTTCATTACCCTGGGCATCGAAGATACGGATGATCGGTCCCTTCGGCAGCAGGTAGTCCAGCACCGTTACGATGGAGGACAGCTCTCCGCCCGGGTTATACCGCAGGTCCACAACAAGGGACTCACATCCGCCGCCGGTCAGTTCTTCCACCGCCGCAACGAACTGTTCCGGGGTTTTGGAATCGAAGCCGGTGATCTTGATAATACCCACGGATGCATCCGGTCCGTATACATGATGCATGACCGTCTGTTCCGTGATCTTGGCGCGGGTGATGCGGAAATGCACGGTTTCTTCATACCGTTCGCCTCTGGCTACGGAGAATACCGCTTCCGTGCCTTCCTTACCCTGCAGCTTGGCGATGGCACCGTAATAACCGATTTCCTCTACATATTCCACCGGATCTTCGCCGACGGTTATGATCAGATCCCCGCTCTGCACACCCGCTTCCAATGCAGGAGAATCGGGCATAACGTTCAGAACCTCGATCACGTTGTATTCCGTATTGAAAATAACATTGATGCCGATACCGGACATTTCCCCTTCCAGATCGCTGAGCATGGTCTGGAAATCTTCCGGGTTATAGTAGGCCGCGTATTCGTCACCGGTACCCGCCACATAACCGGCTACGGTCATGTCGATCAACGTATCGTCATCCATTTCACCGATATAGTAGTTCCGGTAGAGGTAGTCCACTTCTTCCAGCTTGGTTATCAGCTTGTACATAAACTCCGAGCTGACCTCCAGATTGTCGCCTTCCGCGGAGGTTTCACCGGTTTCTGCGCCGGATGCGATTACATCCTTTGCGAATTTGTCTTCGTATCGATTGTGCAGAACCAGGTATGTGGCTTCAAATGTCAACAGACATCCGAGCAGCATGACCGCAACCGCTGCACCGATAGAAATCTTCTTTCCCATATGGTTATGCTTTCCTTACAGTTTTGATTTCTGCTTTACGGCAGGTTGATATAGTTTCTGGGATTCTGCACTTCACCGTTTTCACGGACTTCAAAATGCAGATGATAGCCGGAAGAAGAACCGGTTGTACCGACCTTGCCGATCAGCTGGCCTTTTTCCACCTTATCCCCCACGTTAACCAGGCGCTGGTTCATATGTGCGTACAGAGTCGCTTTTCCGCCGCCATGGTCAATAACAACGTAGTTTCCGTAACTGTTATGATACGTACTGGTTACTATTTCCCCGGCATTGGCTGCGTAAATGTCCGTGTTCATAGCGCAGGCGAGGTCGATACCGAGATGGTAGTCGTCCATACCCCAGAGTTTACGCCAGCCCTGTTCGGAGGATACATAGTAATTTACGTCAATGGGAAGGGGCCAGCCCATAACACCGCCGACGTAATTGGATTTGTTCTTTTCCGCCAGTTCTTTCAGGTATCTTTCCAGTTCTGCGTCCAACTGCTTTTCCAGTTCCAGATTTTCGTAATATTTATCCAGCCACTTGGCTTCGTCGTTTTCCAGGGACTGCATATAAGCCAAAGCTTCGTCAGAGATTTTCTGAGCATCGGCGATACTTTGCTCGTACTCTTTCATGGTCTTTTCCTGAAGTTCCAAACTGCCTACCAGTGCCTGCTGTGCTTCTTCCAGATCCGCCTTATTCTTCTTCAATTCCGCAATCACTCTTGTATCGTACTCCATAATGGTAGTAACGGTATCGATTCGGTTGAAGAAATCCGTCAGACTTTCTGCGCCGAGGATCAGCTCCAGATAGCTGACTTCACCTTCCTCGTACACGGTAACCATACGGTCGAGAAAGGCCTGATGCTGCTTTTCGATGTTCACGGAAGCTGTGTTGATCAGTGTTTCCTTATTGGCAATCTGTTCCGTAATGGAATCGTACTGCTTCTTCGCCAGTTCCTTTTTCTTTACAGCCAGTTCCACCAGGCTGTCGTATGCAGCTTTCTGTTCCAGTGCGCTGGCATGTTCGTTGCGCACATACTGCAGATTGTTCAGCGCTTCCTTCTGCCGCTGAGAAATTTCCGCGAGCTGCTGTTCGTAAGACTGTACCGTTGCATCGGTCAGACCTGCGTTGAACAGGGGGGTGGAAGATAAAAACGATGTGGTCAGTATGAGACACAGGCATATTCCGAGAACGGATTTGACTGTTTGTCGGGATATTTTCATAAATTCTCTCCTGTGAGATTTCCGCATTGCTGTTTATCGGATTACTGCTTCAGGTATTTTCCGAGGGAGATGGAGGAACCGATGATACCGGTGATCACACCCAATCCCAGGAATCCGGCCAGAACATACAGATAGATGCTGTCGAATGCGGCAATGCTGATCATCTGCAGATCCGTTGTTACCATGGTTTCGATGTAGCTGTAGAAATACCATTCCACAAAGTAGCCCGCAACACTTGCCACCAGACCGATGATGATACCTTCGATCACAAAAGGCAGGGTGATGAACCAGCCGGTCGCGCCCACATAGCGCATGACGCTGATTTCATGTCGTCTGGCAAATACGGACAGCTTGATGGTGTTTACGATAATGAAAATGCTGACGATGGCCAGGATCGCAAGGAACCAGATGAAGATCAGCATGATACCGTTCTTGAAGCTTTCCATGGTGGAAGCAAGGTCGGCTTTGTCGTTGATCTTGCGGATACCCTCGATCTGCTGGATCTGATACTTCAGCTCCGGCACCTTTTCGTTTTCCAGATAGATGACGGTATAGGAGTCGGACAGGGGGTTTTCTTCTTCCGTTACGTCCGCGTATACTTCATATTCATTCTTCATCTGCTGCAGGCCTTCGGATTTCGTGGTCCGGTCTATGCCTTCCACGTTATCCAGCGTCTTCAGCTTATCACCGATGGAAACGATTGCTTCTTCTTCCAGATCGAAATCCAGATAAACCACAATTTCGTTTTCCAGACCGAAGTCTTCCAGATTTACGTCAATATTGTAAACCAGCAGCGTAAAGCCGCCGATTACCACCAGACAGCTCATCAGAATCGCAATGGAAGCAAAGGACATAACGCCGTTGCGCCACAGGCCTCTGAACGCCTGGCCGATGAAATAAAACAGGCTGTATCTTCTCACTGGAACATACCTCCTACTCTGTCTTCGGTAATGAGGCCGTCCTTCAGATGTACGACACGCTGCTTGTAGTAGTCCACGAGGTTCTTTTCGTGAGTAACCACAATAACGGTTTTGCCGAGCTTGTTGATCTTGATTAACAGGTTCATGATTTCCAGGGACATTTTCGGGTCAATGTTGCCGGTAGGCTCGTCGGCGATGATGACCTTGGGATTGTTGGCCAGTGCTCTCGCCAGTGCCACACGCTGCTGTTCACCGCCGGAGATTTCCTCGGGGAAGGAATCCTGCTTGCCGGTCAGGTTTACGGTATTCAGAATGGCCGGTACTCTGCGGCGGATCATTTTCTTCGGGGTTCCCACAACTTCCATGGCAAAAGCTACGTTTTCGTATACGGTCTTCTTCGGAAACAGACGGAAGTCCTGGAAAACCACGCCAAGTTCTCTGCGATAGTAAGGCACCTTGAAGTTGGACATCTCGGTCAGATTGTAGTCCCCTACGATCAGTTTGCCGGATGTGGGTCTTTCCTCGCGGAGCAGAAGCTTCATCAGAGTGGTCTTACCCGCACCGGAGTGACCCACGATGAATACGAACTCACCATCGTCGATGTGCAGGTTCACACCCTTCAGCGCAAAGGTACCGTTAGGGTATGCTTTCTTTACGTTTACAAAATCAATCATATATTTCCTCTCTTGGAGACGGTTTTTAACGGGGCGCGCTTCGTACAAATATAACAATAATTCTGAACAAAGCATTTCCGTTTTACAAATTATCTTTGTATAAAACACATACGGGGACGGCATATCCGCAGCCGCCGGAAAGATTCTCTCTCTCCGGCGGATACAGTACATGCAGCCCCTCGGGGTTTACTATTGTATTGTTTGGATAATCAATACTTCACAGGCTTGGTGGTCAGATAACGCTTGACCATCAGGGCTACCTTGAAGGTAATGGCATGGTCAAATTCGCGCAGATCCAGACCGGTGAGCTTGCGGATCTTTTCCAGACGGTATACCAGAGTGTTTCTGTGTACAAACAGCTTTCTGGAGGTTTCGGAAACGTTCAGGTTGTTTTCGAAGAAGCTCTGGATGGTCATAAGGGTTTCTCGGTCGAGAGAATCCAGACTGCCGTTCTTGAATACTTCCTGTAAGAACATTTCACACAGGGTGGTGGGCAGCTGATAGATCAGACGGCCGATACCCAGGTTTTCGTAACTGATGATATTCTTTTCCGTATCGAATACTTTGCCGACTTCCAGAGCAACCTGTGCTTCCTTGTAGGAACGGGCCAGATCCTTGATGTTGTCCACGATGGTACCGATACCGATGGATACCTTGGTGTAGAATTCGGAATTGAGAGTGTCGGCAATGCTCTTTGCCATCTTCTCAATTTCCTTGATATCGCTGTTGGCCTTCAGTTCCTTGACCAGAACGATATCCTGTTCGCTGGTGGAGATAACGTAATCCTTGTTCTTGTCAGGGAAAATATTCTGTACCATATCAAAGGACAGAACATCGGACTTGGAATGGAACTTGATTAAGAATACCACACGGGTTTCTTCCGCGTTGAAGCGCAGTTCCTTGGACTTGATGTAAATATCACTGGGGAGGATATTGTCCAGAATGATGTTTTTGATGAAGGAACTCTTGTCGTATTTTTCGTCGTACAGATTTTTGATATTGGAAAGGGATACAGCCAGAACTGTAACCATCTTTTCGGCAAACTTGTCCTCACCTTCGATAAATACGATATATTCCCATTTGGTGCCGGCGCCGATAGGTCTGTACGTATAACCACCGGAAGTGATGGCTTCGGTGGTATACGCCAGCTCATCACGAACGCCCTGACGCATTTCTCCGATCTTCACAAGTTCACTGCAGGCAACGATAACACCGTTATCATCGATTACACCGATTACACGGTCCACAGCGTCTCTCATTTGATGAATTATACCCTGAAACAGACGATTGGACATAAGCTGCTCCCTTCAAAATTTATATAAAAATGTGTTCTTGTATATACTATACTATATTTTACATGATTTTTTGTGTTTTTTCAATAGGAAAATAAGGATTTTTTATAAAAAAGCGCATTTTTTTTGCAAATATATTAGATTTTATTGCATTTTCACCCTTTTGGAACCGTTTCGGCACTCTTTTGGCAGGTTTTCAGGGCACAGGTTCTATACAATTCCACGAAATTATTATAAGAATACCACAAATATCCTGTTCAGTCAAGTATTTCTTTGTGAATTTTCCGCACATTTACAGGATTATTGTTTTTCTGCTTGCATTGATCGGGCTTTCATGCTATAATATTACATTATAATAATGAACAAAGCCGTTTGCTCCCATATCGGGCGGAAAGAAGACTTTTATTATGGCTCAGGACTACCTTGTGCACATCATTGCACATATCTATAACGACTACTCCGGCAAATTCGGTATTCCCAGGCAGAGCGGACTGGTGGACGGGATGGATTCCGTCATTGTGTTCGAGCCGGAATACAGGGATATCAGCGCACTGCGGGGACTGGAGCAGTATTCCCACCTCTGGCTGCTGTGGCAGTTTTCGGAGGTCGTAAAAAACCGCAGGGACCCGGATGAGTGGTCGCCGACTGTCCGTCCTCCCAAGCTGGGCGGCAATACAAGAATGGGTGTTTTCGCTACCCGTTCCCCCAATCGTCCCAATCCCATCGGACTCTCCTCCGTACGTCTGCTCGGTGTGGATACGGACACGGATCTCGGTCCCGTCATTCACGTTGCGGGGGCGGATCTGATGAACGGTACACCCATCATTGACATAAAGCCCTATCTCCCCTACACCGATGCCCATCCCGAAGCCTCAGGCGGATTTGCCCTGCAGCAGAAGGAAGGTACACTTGAGGTAATCATTCCCGAAGCCTTGCTTGACGATATTCCGGCAGACAAGCGAGAGGTGCTGACCGAGGTTCTGGCACAGGATCCCAGACCCAGTTATCAGAATGTACCGGATCGGATGTACTATATGCCATTTGGCGAAATGGAAATCGGGTTTACTGTGGAAAACGAAGTTCTGACCGTACGTCAGATTCAGGTTATCCGAAAATAAGTTTATATCAGCTGTGCAGTGAAAGCCGTACTTTATGGGACTGCCGCTGCTATACCGACTGTTACTGAAAGAGGTTTATACATGAAAAAGCAACTGATTATGGGAAACGAAGCCATCGGGCTGGGGGCGATCTGTGCCGGGGTTCAGGTGGTTACGGGTTATCCCGGTACGCCTTCCACCGAGGTACTGGAATCTGTGGCAAAGCACAATCCCGGTGATATTTACGTGGAATGGTCCGTGAATGAAAAAACAGCGCTCGAGGTTGCCGCCGGTGCCGCATATGCCGGTGCGCGGGTTATGGTGACTATGAAGCAGGTAGGTCTGAATGTGGCCTCCGACCCGCTGATGTCCCTCTCCTATGTTGGCATCAAGGGCGGGATGGTGATTCTGGTGGCGGATGACCCCGGCCCGATCTCTTCCCAGACCGAGCAGGACACCCGTACCTTCGGCGCCTATTCCAAGCTCCCCGTGTTCGATCCTGCCTCTCCCGAAGAAGCTTTTGCCATGATCGGTGATGCATTCGAGCTGTCCGAGGCGTACGGCACACCCGTGATCCTGCGGCCTACCACCCGTGTATGTCACGCGTATGCATCCATTGCCGTTCCCGAACGCAAGGAAGTGCGCGCACCCGAAGGATTTGTCAAGGACTCCAAATGGGTTATCTTCCCCCGTCTTTCCTTCGCCGCACACAAACGGATCGAAGAGAGAAACCGGGAACTCAGACATACGCTGTCGGATTCCGTTTACAATACATATACCCCCGGCGACGGCAGAAAAGCCATTGCCTGCGGCGGTGTAAGCTATGCCTATGTGAAAGAAGCGCTGCATATACTGGACGTGCATGTACCGATTATGAAGGTGGGTATTCCCCATCCCTTCCCGGAAGATACGGCTCTTGCCATGCTGGCGGATGTGGATGAAGTACTGGTCTGCGAGGAACTGGACGGTGTGATCGAAAAGGAACTGTTTGCCCTGCTGGGTCAGAAACAGCTCTGCCGCGTAATTCACGGCAAAACCGACGGTACAACCCCTTCCGCAGGTGAAAATACCGTCAACGGTCTGATGAGCATTATCGCCGGTTATCTCGGTGTTTCCTCTCCTGCCATGCCCGCACGCAAAGCACCGCCCGCTCTGCCCGTACGTCCGCCGGTTCTCTGTGCCGGATGTCCCCACCGCGCTTCTTTCTATGCGGTAAAACAGGCCATGAAGGGACGCAAGGCTGTGTTTGCCGGAGATATCGGCTGTTATACCTTAGGCAACGCCATGCCGCTGGATATGACGGACTCCTGTCTCTGCATGGGTGCCGGCATCACCATCGCGCAGGGTATCTCCCGCGTACAGCCCGATACGGTTTGCTTCTCCTTTACCGGCGACTCCACATTCTATCATACAGGACTGCCGAATCTGGCCAATGCGGTGTACAACAATGCCGACATGGTGGCTGTGATTCTCGACAACTCCACTACCGCCATGACCGGTCATCAGCCCAATCCCAACACGGGAAACAATGTGATGGGTGAAGTGGCGGCGAAGATCGATATCGAAGGTGCACTCCGCGGTATCGGCATTACGGATATTGCCGTAGTCGATCCGCTGGATCAGGATGCGGCTATGGAAGCGGTTCGTCAGGCGGCTGATCACAAGGGTGTTTCCGCCATAATCTTCCGCGCGCCCTGTATCGCTCTGTTCAAGCCTGCCAAGCTGTGTGCGGTGGACACGGACAAGTGCATCGGATGTCGGAAATGTCTGAGAGAGCTTGGCTGTCCCGGACTTGTGAAGGATGGCAAAAAGGTACGCATTGACACGAGCCTGTGCTACGGATGCGGTCTGTGCATCGGTGTCTGCCCGGTGGGTGCCATCGGATATGAAGGATAAGGAGGAATTTTGTTTATGCTGAACATTTTGCTTTGCGGCGTCGGCGGTCAGGGTACTGTGCTTGCCTCCAAAATTCTTGCCGGATCCGCCATCATGCAGGGGCAGGACGCCCATACTGCGGAAACCATCGGCATGGCCCAGCGCGGCGGTTCCGTTACCAGCCATGTACGCCTTGGGGATGGTGTATGCTCCCCTCTGATCCCTCTCGGACAGGCGGATCTGATAATTGCGTTCGAGCCTGCGGAAGCTGTGCGGAATCTGCCCTACCTGAAGGAAGGCGGCACGGTCGTCGTCAGCAATACCGCGGTCAAGCCCGTTACGGATGCTCTTTCCGCCAGTGACTACAGCGGCGAGGAAATGCTTGCCTATCTCCGCGGCGAAGCCATCCGGCTGATCGAAGTAGACGGTGAAGGTCTGATCCGTACCTGCGGTTCTGCCAAGGTACTGAACATGGCGCTTCTCGGTGCTGCGGCTGCTTCCGGGGAAATGAATATCACCCCCGAAGACCTCTGCAGTATCATCCGCACCACGCTTCCCGAAAAATTTCACGAGATGAACCTGAAAGCCGTAGAACTCGGTGCACAAAGCGTGCACTGAAACGGCATTTTACCATACTATTTCTGAAGTGCCGCAAACGGCAGATGGGAGAATCCTATGAGAATCAAAAAATTTCAGCTGAGTCTGGTGCGTGAAAGAGTACGTGCGCTGAAGAACTTCCAGACACCCTTATACAAAGACAAGCTTGCCGATGTGGATCCCGACGAGCTGATGACCCCCGAGCAGTTTCAGAAGCTGCCCTTCACCGAAAAGGCGGAGCTGAGAGATGTATATCCCCTCGGCAACCAGGCTGTGCCCGATGAGCAGATCGTTCGTATCCACTCCTCCTCCGGCACCACCGGTACGCCCATCATTATCCCCTACACCCAGAAGGACGTGGACGACTGGGCGGATATGTTTGCACGCTGCTATGCGGTGGCCGGCATCACTCCCGCCGACAGAATCCACATCACACCCGGTTACGGTCTGTGGACGGCCGGTATCGGTTTCCAGCTGGGCTGTGAAAAGCTGGGGGCAATGGCGATCCCCATGGGTCCCGGCAACACCGACAAGCAGCTGAAAATGATGATGGATATGAAGAGTACCGTTCTCTGCGCCACTTCCTCCTATGCGCTTCTGCTGGCGGAAGAAATCGAAAAGCGCGGAATCGGTGACAAGATCTGTCTGAAAAAGGGTGTAATCGGCTCCGAAAGATGGGGTGACAAGATGCGCGCCAGAATCTCCAGAGAGCTTGGTGTGGAACTGTACGATATTTACGGACTGACGGAAATCTACGGTCCCGGTATCGGTATCAACTGTGAAAAAGATGAGCCGATGCATTACTGGGATGACTATATTTATCTGGAAATCATCGACCCCAAGACCGGTGAGAACGTACCCGACGGTGAAATCGGCGAAATCGTTATCACCACTCTGCGCAAGGAAGGTGCACCGCTGATCCGTTACCGCACCCACGACCTGTCCCGTATCATTCCCGAACCCTGCTCCTGCGGTCTGCCCTATCCCCGCATTGACCGTATCATCGGCCGCAGTGACGACATGATCAAGGTCAAGGGCGTCAACATTTATCCCGGTCAGGTGGAGGATGTTCTGCGCGAAGTGGAAGGCGTCAGCAGTGAATATCAGGTCATGATCGACCATGTCAACGGCAAGGACATCATGACGCTGTTCTTCGAAACCGATGCCGGCACGGACAAAAAAGATGTTGAAAAAACCGTTCAGGCTGTTTTCAAGGCTCGGGTAGGTCTGATTGTTGAGCCCAAGGCTGTGGCTATCGGTGAACTTCCCAGAAGTGAAAAGAAGTCTACCAGAATTTTTGATAACAGATATTGATTCTGTATTCTCATCCTGCAACAGAGTATTTTTCGAAAGGATTACGGCAATGACAGTCAAGAATTTTGTTCTTTATCTAAATACTGTCCCCATGTGCGGCGTGAATGTCATGTATTGGTATTCGTCGGGCTTGTATTGTCGTACCCAAATTTCAATATAATCTTTTGCGGGATTATTGGATCTCAGGATACCTACGGTGCAAGTCGGAACGGTTTTCGATTTGCACCGTTTTATGTTTTACAGGAGGAATAGAATTATGATTTTCAATGAAAAACAAATCATCTTAAAGGACGGCAGAACCGCAGTTTTCAGGACACCCTGCACGGAGGATGCGGAAAAATTATTGAACTACATCAAAAAATCCTGTGCAGAAACCGAATTCCTCGCGCGTTATCCCGAAGAATGGACCATCTCCGTTGAACAGGAGGAAGCGTGGGTACACCGTCTGCGCACTTCTGCCGATACGTTATGCATCACCTGCTTCATCGACGGTGAGGCAGCGGGCAACTGTGAAATCAGCTTCAAAAACGGGATCAAGATTTCCCACAGAGCGGTGGTTGCCATTGCCATTCTGAAAGATTTCTGGAATCTGGGGATCGGGTCGGCTATGTTTGAAGAACTGATTGCCGCAGCACAGGAAAGAGGAACGGAAATTATGGAACTGGAAATGGTGGAAGGCAATACACGGGCTATGCATCTGTATGAAAAATTCGGCTTCCGTGTTGTCTGCGAAAAACCCCGCGCATTCCGGCTGAAGGACGGTACGTACCGGAGTGAAATCCATATGCAGAAATATCTGTAAGGAAGCCGCCGTATATTTCCGTAAGCAGCTGAGGATACTGTCACAGGAGGAATCCCCCACCGGAGGCAGGCGAAAATTATCCGCGGAGTACGTACCTTTTTTGTCGGGAACACTTGCACTTTTGGGAATTCTGTATTATAATATATCTATGTGATTATTTTTGAAAGGTTTCTGCCTTCGGGTATGTTATAGGATGTTATGATGAGACAAGGATTCGACAACGACAAATATAATGCACTCCAGACGGAAAAGATTTTAGAGCGCATCAACGAATTCGGCGGCAAGCTCTATCTGGAATTCGGCGGCAAGCTCTTTGACGACTATCACGCCTCACGTGTTCTGCCCGGTTTTGCGCCGGACAGCAAGATCAATATGCTGATGCAGCTGAAGGATCAGGCGGAAATCGTGATCGTGGTGTCCGCCGCCGCCATCGAACAGAACAAGATGCGTGCGGATCTGGGCATTACCTATGATATGGATGCTCTGCGTCTGATGGATGCTTTCCGTGAACGGGGTCTGTATGTGGGCAGCGTGGTGATTACCCAGTATTCCGGTCAGCCTGCGGCGGATCTGTTCATCAAGCGGCTGAACAATCTTGGCATCCGTGTATTCAAGCACTACATTATCCCCGGTTATCCCACCAATACCAAGCTGATCCTGTCCCCCGACGGATACGGCAGAAATGAATATATCGAAACCGAGCGTCAGCTTGTGGTCGTTACAGCACCCGGACCCGGCAGCGGCAAAATGGCTACCTGTCTGTCCCAGCTGTATCAGGACAGCATCCGCGGTCAGAAATCCGGCTACGCAAAGTACGAGACCTTCCCCATCTGGAATCTGGCGCTGACCCACCCGGTCAACATCGCCTATGAAGCCGCCACGGTGGATCTGTCCGACGTGAACATGATCGACCCCTTCCATCTGGAAGCATACGGCACCACTACCGTCAACTACAACCGTGACGTGGAGATCTTCCCCGTTCTGCGTGCGCTGTTCGACGGTATTTACGGCACCTGTCCCTACAAGTCCCCCACGGATATGGGTGTGAACATGGCGGGATACTGCATTTATGACGACGAAGCGGTTTCCGAAGCCGCACGGATGGAGATTGTCAGAAGATATTACGACTGTCTGGTCAAAAAGGCCAAGGGCAAGACCGGCAGTGAAGATATTTACAAGATGGAACTGATCATGAACCGTGCCGGTATTTCCATCAGCGCCAGAAAGCCCGTACAGGCGGCTCTGGACAAGGCGGCACAGACCGACGGTCCCAGCGCGGCCATCGAACTGCCCGACGGAACCCTTGTTACCGGCAAAACCTCCGAGCTGATGGGTGCATCCGCCGCTGCTCTGCTGAATGCGCTCAAGGTACTGGCGGGTATTGACGACGACATTCATCTGATCTCTCCCGTGATCTTAGAACCAATCTGCAAGCTGAAGACCGAGAACCTCGGTTCCCACAATCCCAGACTGCATGCGGATGAAATTCTGATTGCGCTGTCCATCAGTGCTGCCAGTGAAGAAAACGCCCGCCGTGCCTTTGCCTGCCTGCCCCAGCTGGCCGGATGCGAGGCACATTCCAGCGTGATTGTTTCCCATGTAGATCAGGAAACCTATCGGAAGCTGGGTATTCATCTGACCTGCGAACCGGTTTACGGAACGAAGAAATTGTATCACAGATAAAATAACATAAAAGCTAAGGGAGATGTTCTGCTGAAACATCTCCCTTTTGTTATATATTCTGTTTTAATATTACACGATCCTTTTGCTGATATTAGCGCATTCAATAATTGAGTTTTCATTATCATTATTCACTCAATGTAACTTTCTGCTTGTTTGGTAAACATATCGTAGTATATGCCCTTTTCTTTCATCAAATCCGAATGTGTGCCATGCTCTGTAATCTCACCGTTGTCAAAAACATAAATATAATCAGCATTTTTTGCTGTGGTAAGCCGGTGCGTAACGATAATTGCAGTACTCTTGCTGCTCGCATCAAAAATCAGTTTGTTGAGTTCATATTCAGCGATAGGATCCAGAGCCGCTGTCGGTTCGTCCAGAATAATCAGACCGAATGATTTAGTGAGAACCCGCGATAAAGCCAACTTTTGTTTCTCACCTCCTGAAAGAACAATACCGGAACTGTCAAATTCTCTTGTCATCATCGTATCCAGTGATGCATTATTTTTTTGCATCACATTGGTCAATTCCAACTCTTTGGATATATCTATCAGCATTTCCTCTGAAGTTTCGCCGTAGATGGACATATTTTCTCTGAGAGACATGGCATACACGGGAGAATCCTGGAATGCCGTACCAACTGATAAACGAAATTTCTTCAGATTATATTCCGTAAGCGGTACATCATTGATCCGTATTTGTCCGGCGGCAGGATCATACAGACGCAGGAGCAACTTTATAAAAGTGGATTTTCCTGCACCGTTATGTCCGACGATGGCCACTTTTCGGCCTCTTTCAATGCTCATATTAAGTTTTTTCAATCCGAATTGAGACTGCGGATAATAGAAAGATACATTCTCAATAGTGACGGAGTACGGGGACAGGGCAGTTATTTCTGTTCCACCGGAATTTTCAATGGGAGATTCAAGCTTGAAAAAGGTTTCAATCTTTTCTCTGTACAAATCGAAATCATGCAGTTGTTTATAGCTGTCAAAAAAACGAGAAAGATATGATCTTAAATATATCGTTGCGGTCATCATTCCCATAAAGCTTCCCAGAGATATTTCCCCTTTAATTATTTGGTAAACTAATATCCCCATGATGAATACATTCATGGATCCGAATAAAAGCTGAGTAAGAACATTATATATTATACTTTTTGGATTGAATTTTTTCAGAATATCTTTTTTATCATCAATAAGCTGGGTATATTTATTACGCATTGTATCTGAAACTGTAGTACATTTCATACCGGCTGCGTGTTCTTTAGTATAAAACAAGCTGTGTATATACCCTAACTGTCTGTTTGGATATACAAATGCTTCATTTTTTTGCTGTCCAATGATGTTGCTTTTAAGTCCCAACCATGTGCTTACTAATAATGTAACAACAGAAATAAATATCAACAGAGGACTAGTAGTACTGATAAGAGTAGTTAGCATTACAATAACGGTCAGATTTGAAAGCAATCCTCGCACAAGGGACTCCATACCCAAACATTTTCCGGAAAATTCATTTATCGCATAGGTGTATTTGTCGTAAAACTGCGAATCATCGAAATATTTCAGATCGGTTTTCAGGGCTTTTTCATAAACCAACATATTGATTTTTGCTGAAATTTCAAGTTTCTTCTTTTCAATATAAAAACCAGAGAAAAACGGTTCAACCAATCCGGTCACAATAATTATGATTTGAATAATCAGGATTATCAGAAGAACGGAATATAACGATTGTCCGGCATCGATGGAATCAATAATGATTTGATACATATTCACACTGACATAGGTGTTAAGGGGAAGAATTGTAACTGCCAGAAGAATGCTGATTACGGATAACCACAAACCGCCATTTTTGTAAAATGGTTTAAGCAAAAAAGCTATTGTATGTAAATAGTTTTTGATATACTTTGCTTTTTTCATTGAAAAGCCTCGCATAATTTTCACCTTATCCTTTTTTGTTTTCTTGGTTTCTGGATTCATACAAGAACCCTTTATATTATAGCATGGACTGTCACAGAAACCCTCAAAAATACGGCAAAAACAGGCATTTTTAACCGTTTAGCACAAAATCAGCACAAAAACATAAAAATCTATGCAGTAGATTTTTCCGGTCATAAAAAATTCAAAAATATTTTTATGACCGGAAAAATTAAATGCTTTGTGTAATGGTGTGCGAATCAATTTTTTTGAAATATCTATGAGGAAAAATATAACCGACCGACAAATTGGAATTTGATAAGTAAAAGGACACTTATTTCTTTTTACTGCGAAGAATTTTCAATGCCAGCTGTGTAACATCGTCTTTGGCCATAAACGGCAAATATTCATCGATGGAGTCTCCACGTTCCAATGCTTTAATGGCAAGTTCGTTGACATCGTCTTTGGCCATAAACGGCAAATATCCACCGATGGAGTCTCCGCGTTCCAATGCTTTAATGGCAAGTTCGTTGACATCGTCTTTGGCCATAAACGGCAAATATTCATCGATGGAGTCTCCACGTTCCAATGCTTTAATGGCAAGTTCGTTGACATCGTCTTTGGCCATAAACCGCAAATATTTATTGATGGAGTCTCCGCGTTCAAATGCTTTAATAGCAAGTTCGTTGACATCGTCTTTGGCCATAAACGGCAAATATTCATCGATGGAGTCTCCACGTTCCAATGCTTTAATGGCAAGTTCGTTGACATCGTCTTTGGCCATAAACCGCAAATATTTATTGATGGAGTCTCCGCGTTCAAAT
>SVTO01000001.1:70231-98236 GCA_015063745.1 Oscillospiraceae bacterium
TTTGGCCATAAACGGCAAATATTCATCGATGGAGTCTCCACGTTCCAATGCTTTAATGGCAAGTTCGTTGACATCGTCTTTGGCCATAAACCGCAAATATTTATTGATGGAGTCTCCGCGTTCAAATTCTTTAATAGCAAGTTCGTTGACATCGTCTTTGGCCATAAACGGCAAATATTCATCGATGGAGTCTCCACGTTCCAATGCTTTAATGGCAAGTTCGTTGACATCGTCTTTGGCTATAAACGGTAATAGTTCATCCACTGAATTTCCATTTTCTACATATTCTATGGCAATTTCAACCAGTGCATCAGAATCCATAAAAGGTAGAAAAGATGAAATATCGTGAAATTGGGATACATCTGCTTTCTCTAAAATTTTCCTTGCCTGTTCTGGCTTTAATATTGGAAGTGTGTCTGCAATTTCTTGCTCGGTTGCTTTTCCCTCTTCAATGTAGGAAGCTATTGTATCATCCAGCACAGCACTAACTAACGTCACTTTACCTTTTACTATCAATAATTCATCTACAGAAATATGAAAAATTTCTGCCAGCTCGGGTAGTTTTGAAATGTCGGGCATAGTGTTGCCCCTTTCCCAGTTGGACACTGCCTGAAAACTGACCCCCATCTTATCGGCTAACTCCATCTGAGTCATATTATTTTCTTTTCTTAAATCTGCAATTTGCTTTCCAACCTGCTTCATATCAAACATAGTTTATTTTTCTCCTTTTGTGAAATTCGGAAAAAGCTTTTTCTTGTTTTTATCATAGCAGAAGCAACAGAAAATATCAATCAATTCGTTGTTGAATCTTTGCTTTTTGTATGCTGAATATCTCCTTCGCACTTCCTGCCGAATGGGAATCTTCCGAAGAATACTGTCTCCCACTGACTCAATTGTTATTTGAATTAGTTTTATCAAACTGTTCGTCAAATTCTTATTTATCGAACTGTATCTATATATTCAGTATATCACAAACTTTTCCATTTTTCAATTGGTCGCTTGTATCGTTCACAAAAAATAGAAAGCGGAGGTTTAGACCCCCGCTTTCGTATATTTCTGATTTGAATTACTTGTTGCCGAAGTATCTCTCCAGCAGACCTTCGAATGCCTTACCGTGTCTTGCTTCGACACAAAAATACAATATATAATGGGATTTTTTGGAAATTTATAAATGAATATACTGAATTATTGTCATGGTATTTTATCTCATATATATTACAATTTTTGTATAAAGTTTTTATTGTTTTGGGCAAATCCTTGGTATCCGGTATATATTTAATATTCATAATAATTTTTTGGGAAAATTCTTTAAAACCGAGCTTACTGATTTCTGTATTATCTGTTTCCGGTGAGTAATGCGGAAAAATTATATTGGTCAATTTGTTTTCACCTGCTATAACATTAACTTTTGGTTGAATTCCACGTATTACTCCATCACCATCACAGGTAATTGCTAAATATTCACTGTAATCCACGGGCTTTCTTATTTTGGATGGCAAATTATATCAGGACTTACGCAACATAGCCTTAACTTTTTCTGCGTCCGGTGTTACATATGCCGTCCAGTTGGTATAGTATACCACATATCCCGGCTTTGCGCCTGCGGGCTTCTTTACCTGACGAACCTTCAGATAATCTACCGGTACCATAACACCGTCGGATGCCTTGGAATTGTATGCCGCGATCATGGCTGCTTCCGTGAAGGCGGTTTCGGTGGGTTCCTCTTCCCCTTCCTTGCATACCAGTACCACATGGGAACCGGGCTGGTTCTTGACGTGGAACCACCAGTCGTTCCGGTCGGCAAGATGGGTGGTCAGATGGTCGTTGGCAATGTTGTTGCGGCCGCAGTAGACCGTATAGCCTTCCGTGGTTTCGTACCGCTGGATCAGGGGCGCCTGCTTCTTCTTTTCCGTGTAGTTCTTCATTTTGGAAGCATAGCCGCTGTGGTACAGCTCGTCACGGATTTCCATCATTTCCCTCTCGGTTTCCGCACGGGTCAGGGAATCCAGTACCGTATAGATATACGCCAGTTCCTCCTCCGCCTTGGCCAGCTGTTCCGTCAGATGCACCTTGGCCGCTTTGGATTTGTTGTATTTTTTATAATACATCTGCGCATTCTGGGCGGGGGCGAGCCGTTTGTCCAGGGGGATCTCCACCGTTTCGCAGTTCTCGCTCCAGTAATTTTCCAAAACCGCTTTATCCATGCCCCGCTTCAGGCGGTAGATGTTGGCAGTGATCAGATCACCCCACAGCTTCCAAATCTCCCCTTCTTCACAGGCCGCCAGTTCTTCCCGCTGGAGGGCCATTTTCTTTGTGATACGGGTCTCGGCGTTGGACAGAAGCTTGAACACGTCCGCCGCACGCTTATGGAGCCGTTCTTCTCTGCTGCGTTCTTCAAAATAGGCATCCACCAGTTCACCGAAGGTTTCCATGGTACTTACCGTGAAATCCTTTTCGTACTGGGTCATGTCGCAGTAGCAGTATTCCACCGGTTTGCCCGATGCATCACGCACCAGCACCGGTTTGCCGTTCCCTTCCCGGATGCCGTCGATCACATCAAAGAAATTCTGCTTCAGGGACGGGGCACATTCCTCCATGGTTCCGCCCGCATGGCCGCAGCTCCGGTAGGCGATTTCTCTTGCCGTTACCGGTGCCAGACCCAGAAAATGGGACATGATGAACTTTTCCGCCGGTCGAGTGGGATCGCAGGCGGCGGCAAGGCGGTTGAATTCCCGCTCGTCCACTTCCAGGGGATTGGCTTTATCCTGCTTCGGGGGCATTTCGTAGATCATGCCGGCCAGCACCTGCCGTTTTTCGCTGGTGGTGAAGTCGATGCTTTTCAGCACGCCGATGATTTTATCGTCCGCAGATGTAATGATCAGATTGGAGAATTTCCCCATGATCTCCGCGATGATATGCTTCTGGGTCGGGAAGCCCAGGTCGTCGTGGGTGTCAAAGGTGAATCTGGCGGCTCTTTCGAAGTCCAG
The DNA here is from genome assembly GCA_015063745.1 of Oscillospiraceae bacterium. Classification (GTDB taxonomy): domain Bacteria; phylum Bacillota; class Clostridia; order Oscillospirales; family CAG-272; genus UMGS1696. The sequence goes on from SVTO01000001.1 coordinate 73,219, forward strand.
TTGCTCTACTTTCGCCAGTCTCGCACCCGTGAAATGCTTCCGCAGCATCATGCAGAACATGGGCGGTGTGGCGGGATTCTCCGGTTTGGCCGCGGTCAGGTGGATTCTCGGACCGGCGGAACCGGCGGACAGCAGCAGTCTGTGGTCCTTTCCGCCGCACCGGATCACCAGCACGATCTCTTCCTTGCCCGGCTGGTAGATCTTATCGACCTTCCCGCCTTCCAGCATTTCCATACATTCCTTTACTGCAAATCGCAACATTCCGGCATCAAATGCCATAGTTTTCCTCCATATACAAAGAAGCTGTGTTCTCTGTCTTCATAGCAATGTCTTATTCTTCGTCTTCTTCCCTGCGGTAGTACACCATCGGCAGCACACGGCTGTACAGGGTAAATCCCGCAGATTCCGCCGTGGCCATGGATGCTTCGTTATCCTCATCGCAGAGGTACTTTACTTCCAGTCCCCGGTTCATAAAATATTTTGTCAGGGCGATCACGCAGGCTCTGCCGTATCCTTTTCGGCGGTATGCCGGATCACATTCCACGGTGATCTCAATGACGGCATCCTCCTGCATATCGTTGACGGCGGCAAAAGCGATGATGCTTCCGTTTTCGCGGATTACGGTCATACGGTCGTCCGGATTATCGGGATCCAGCTCGAATTCCGACAGGGCTTCCATACCGTTTTCCACATCTTCTTCCGTCAGTTCGGACAGCAGCTCCACCCGTCCGGCAAGTTCCGTTTCCTCCGGCAGGGCGGTGATGCGGTATTCTCTGTGGATGTGGAACTGTTTTTCGATGGTTTCATAGCCCAGTTCTTCCATGGTCGGCTGCAGGACGTCCGCCAGCCAGGTCACAGCCGGCTCCGCAAAGGGATCGGTGAATTTTTCCGCATGGGCGGCGGCGGTGTTTTCACAGAAGGAATACACCAGATAATCCGTGTGTCCGTCCGCGTACTGTGTGATCTGTACGGGGACGGCAATGTGGTATTCTTCTTCCACCACCATTTTTTCAAATGTACTGTCTTCCCGGATAATCATATTCTCTGCCTCCCCGTTTTTGTTCGTAAGATAAATTCTGCCTATTGTATTGTATCCTAACAGCGTCCGGAAATCTATAAGATTTTATGAATATTTCATTTTTTGCCCTTTCTTTTGTGATTTTTTTCGTTCCGCTGCCTGTTTTTTCCTCTTTCCAATAAAAAGTTACAATTATTCATATTCTGTTGTGGATTTGCGGATGGAAATGTGTTATAATATACTGATTACATTTATCTTCACGCAGTAAAATGCAATATGTGTTTCTGGAAAGGACTTATTATATATGGCACGTATGATTGAAAAGGTGGAAAAGCTCCGTCTGCCCGTGATTCCCCTGCGCGGACTGGTGGCGTTCCCCTCTATTCCCATGAATTTTGAACTGGAACGGGAGATCAGCAAAAAAGCCTGCGAGATCGCCTGTGCCGGTGATATGTATGTATTTCTGCTGAGCCAGAAGGATATCCGCTGTGACAACCCCGAAGGCAAGGATCTGAGTGCTGTCGGCTGTGTGGCCAAGATCAAGCAGACCTTAAAAAAGCCTGACGGCAACATCCGCGTGATCGCCGAAGGTATGTGCAGAGGTCAGGTTATCTCCGTGGTCAACGAAAATGACTGTCTGTGGGCGGATGTGCTGTCCAAGACCCTGACCGGTGAGCCTACCGACATCCGCAGCGAGGCGCTGGTTCATGAACTGATGGACACCATGGGGGATATGCTCCATTTCCTGCCCCCCGTATCCGACGAATTCCAGCTGGCGGCACGTTCCATCACCAATCCCGGTCTGCTGGCGGATTTCATCGCGTCCAGCCTCTTTGTACGTGTGGAAGACAAGCAGCAGATTCTGGAAATTTTCGATCCTGCCAAGCGTGCGGAAACCGCTGTGCTGGTAATGGAAAACGAAATCCGTCTGCTGGAGACCGAAGCGGATATTCACAAGAAGGTCAAGGAACAGATTGACGAAAATCAGAGAGAATACTACCTCAGAGAACAGCTGAAGGCCGTTCAGAACGAACTGGGCGACGGCGGGGATGATGAGGAATACTACGAAAAGATCGCCAATGCCCATCTGCCCAAGGAAGTGGAGGACAAGCTGAACAAGGAACTTTCCCGGCTGATGCGCACCTCCTACGGATCTCCCGAAGCAGCGGTTCTGCGGAACTATCTGGACATCTGTCTGGAAATCCCGTGGGGTAAGGTGACAAAGGACCGTGTGGATCTGGAAACGGCAAGAAAGATTCTCAATGCGGATCACGACGGACTGATGAAGATCAAGGAAAGACTGCTGGAATTTCTGGCGGTCAAGCAGCTGAATCCGGAACTGCGCCATCAGATTCTCTGTCTGGTCGGCCCGCCCGGTGTAGGTAAGACCTCTCTGGCTTCCTCCATTGCGAGAGCCATGAAGCGTAAGTATGTCCGTGTTTCCCTCGGCGGTATCCGCGATGAATCCGATATCCGCGGTCACAGAAAAACCTATGTGGCATCCATGCCCGGTCGTATTGTGACTGCGCTGACCCAGTGCGGTACCATGAATCCCGTTATGCTGCTGGATGAAGTGGACAAGATGTGTTCCGATGCCCACGGTGACCCGGCTTCCGCTTTGCTGGAAGTACTGGACGGCGAACAGAACAAGAGCTTCCGTGACCATTTCATTGAACTGCCCGTGGATCTCTCCGAATGCTTCTTCATTGCCACCGCCAACACTCTGGACACCATTCCCCGTCCTCTGATCGACCGTATGGAGATCATTGAGCTGCACACCTACACGCCGGCGGAAAAGCTGTCCATTGCCAAGAATCATCTGCTGCCCAAACAGCTGAAGCGTCACGGTCTGTCCAGACGTACCTGCAAGATCACCGACGATGCTATCCGCGAGCTGATCGAAGGCTACACCAGAGAATCCGGTGTGCGCAATCTGGAAAGAGAAATCGGTTCTCTCTGCAGAAAGGCCGCAAAAAAACTGGTGGAAGAAGAACTGAAATCCGTTACCATCAAGGGGGAAAATGTCAAGGATTATCTCGGCGGACGCAAGTTCATCGATGAAGGTATTTCCGGCACGGCCGAGGTTGGTGTGACCAACGGTCTGGCCTATACGGAAGTGGGCGGTGATCTGCTGAAGGTCGAAGTTCTGCCCATGGACGGTACCGGCAAGATCGAGCTGACCGGTACGCTGGGGGATGTAATGAAGGAATCCGCGCACATTGCGGTCAGTTACATCCGTGCCCACGCCGCCGAGCTTGGTATTGCTTCCGATTTCTATAAGACAAAAGATATACATATCCACGTTCCCGAAGGTGCGGTACCCAAGGACGGTCCCAGCGCCGGTGTTACCCTGACCACTTCTCTCGTCAGTGCCCTCTCCGGCAATCCCGTTCGCGGAGACATTGCCATGACAGGGGAAATCACCCTGACCGGCCGTGTACTGCCCATCGGCGGTCTGCGCGAAAAGTCCACTGCGGCTTATACGGCGGGAATCCGTCACATTCTGATCCCCAAGGACAATGTGAAGGATCTGGAAGAAATCGATGCCGTTGTACGGGAAGAAGTGCTGTTCACGCCCGTTTCCCATCTGTCGGAAGTACTGGATATTGCCATCATTCGTCTGAGCAAACCTGCCGATGCCGTTCCGGAAATTCCGGCTATGGTAAAGGAAAACAAAGTGGAAGCCTTTGACATGCCCCTGCACACCGATGATGTGCAGAGAAGCAACGCCCGCTAAAATACATTTGGATCAGGTGAAGGAATGAAACTGAATTTCAACAATACGACCCTGCAGATCTCTGCCGGTCTGCCCAAGCAGTTTCCCGGCGACAGACTGCCTCAGATCGCATTTTCGGGACGCTCCAATGTGGGCAAAAGCTCCCTCATCAATTCCCTTTTGAACCGCAAATCCCTTGCCCGCGTCAGCAGCGAACCCGGCAAGACCATTACGGTGAATTTCTACAACATTGACAAACAGTTATACCTCGTCGACCTGCCCGGATACGGGTATGCCAAGCGGACGCTGGAAGACAAAAAACGCTGGTCCGCCCTGACTGACGGATATTTCACCAAGAATAAAAATATCGACTCCCTGCGCCTGGTTTGTCAGCTGATCGACAGCCGCGTGGGACCCACGGACGATGACTGGGATATGCTTGAATATCTTTCCCAGACCGGTACTCCCTTCATCATCGTCGGTACCAAGTGTGACAAGCTCAACAGCACGGAGAGAAAGACCTTTGTGGATTTCCTGCATGAGAATCTGCCGGAGATCCCCTATATCCTCTATTCCTCCAAAAACAACGAAGGCCGGGACGATCTCTGGAAAACCATCTATAAGTCCCTCGGCTGAACCGCTTCAGAAAGGACAGCCCCCATCGGCTGATACGCATATATGCTTCTGCACCCCTCTTTCGATATCAATGAAAAAGGTCATCTGACCATCGGCTCTCTGGATGCCATAGAGCTCTCCGAAACCTACGGTACGCCTGCCTATTATCTGGATCTGGATGCCGTACGCCGGATGTGCCGGATGTACAAAACCCAGTTCGAAACCCATTTCGGCGGCAAGTCCACCCCCATTTATGCGGGAAAAGCGCTGTGCTTCAAGAAATTATACGCCGTTATCGCCGAAGAAGGACTGATGGCGGACTGTGTTTCTCCAGGAGAACTGCACACCGCTCATGCAGCCGGTTTCCCCATGGAAAGGGTATTCTTCCACGGCAACAACAAAACCGACAGAGATCTCCGCTATGCGCTGGAGCTGGGTGTCGGTCACATTGTGGTGGACAGCATTGACGAATTGGATGCGCTGGATGCCATCGCGGCGGAGATGGGTACAAAAGCGACGATTCTGCTCCGTATTACCCCCGGTATTGATCCTCACACCCACCGCAAGATCTCCACGGGAGACATTGATTCCAAGTTCGGCATGGCCATTTCCACCGGTCAGGCTTACGATTTCGTAAAAGCAGCTCTGGCGGCGGAACATATTGTACTGGACGGTTTCCACTGCCATGTCGGATCCCAGATTTTCGATATTGAGCCCTTTAAGGAAGCGGCGGAAATCATGCTGGCTTTTGTGGCTAAGGTACGTGCGGAATACGGTTATATGGTCAATATTCTGAACATCGGCGGCGGCTTCGGTGTACGCTACACGGAAGAGGATCCCAAAATCGATTATGAAGACAATATCCGCAGACTGGGTGCGGAATTCGATGCCATCTGCAAGGAATTCGATATGCCCAAGCCTGCGATCATGATGGAACCCGGACGCAGTATCGTTGCCGCTGCCGGTGCGACGCTATACACAGTGGGTTCCGTAAAAGAAGTTTCCGGTTTCCGCAACTATGTTTCTGTGGATGGCGGTATGCCGGACAATCCCCGTTATACCCTGTATCAGTCCAAATACACCGTAGTCAATGCAGACAAGGCAGATGCCCCTGCGGATTATCCCTGCACTCTGGCCGGACGCTGCTGTGAAAGCGGAGACCTGCTGGCGGAAGGCATTTCCATCGCCAAGCCCGAAAGAGGCTCCATCCTCGCGGTACTTGTGACCGGTGCCTACAATTATTCCATGGCGTCCAATTACAACCGTATCCCCCGTCCTCCGGTGATTCTGATCTCAGGCGGTAAAACGGAGATCGGTGTACGCAGAGAAACTTACGACGATATTATCGGACTGGATCTGTAAACAAGGAGGTGCGTCGGCACTTTGAATCAACTTCTTTCCGCACTGACCGATTTTCTCTATGCCATTCCCTGTATTCTGCTGGCGCTGACCGTGCATGAAGTGGCTCACGGATGGATGGCCTTCAAACTGGGGGACCCCACGGCACGGAATCTCGGCAGACTAACTCTCAATCCCCTGAAACATCTGGATCCCATCGGTGCGCTGTGTATGCTGTTTTTCCGGTTCGGATGGGCGCGTCCCGTTCCCATCAACAGCCGCCATTTCAAAAAGCCCAGACGGGATATGGCGCTGACTGCTCTGGCTGGTCCTGTTTCCAATATTCTTATGGGATTTATCGGTATTCTGCTGTACTGCATTATGGCACGGATCTTTATCGCCAATCCCGCCGGCAGTGAGTTTGTCTACCGTCTGCAGATATCCACTCTGGAGCTGCTCAGAACCTTTTTCGGTCTGAATATTTCTCTGGCGGTATTCAATTTCCTGCCCATTCCTCCGCTGGACGGCTCGCGGATTTTCCTCGTATTCCTGCCGCCGAAGATGTATTTCGGCATCATGCGGTATGAGCGGTACATCCAGCTTGGTCTGCTGCTCTGCCTCTACATCGGCGTACTCGACGGCGTTCTTTCATTTCTGGTAAACGGATTGGCAGCGGTCATGTTCCGGATCGTGGCACTGTTGCCTTTTCTGTAAGGAGAATCATGGAAGTCATAAATTATAAACTGGATCAGTTCGAGGGTCCTCTGGATCTTTTGCTGACGCTGATCGTCAAGAACAAAATCAACATCGACGACATTCCCATTTCCCTGCTGTGTGAGCAGTATATGATGTATATCCAGGCCAACCTGGATATGCAGATCGAGGTTGCTTCCGAGTTTTTGTACATGGCCAGCGAGCTTATGCTCATCAAAAGCCGTATGCTTCTGCCCCGGAATAACGAAACCGACGAAGACCCCCGTATGTCCTTACGCGATACGGTTCTGGAATACCAGCGTGCGAAACTGGCGGCGGCGGAACTTTCCGACCTGTTTTCCGTCTTCGGAGGACGTATGGTCAAGGAACAGGACGATATTTCCCCCGACAGAACCTATGTGGCGCCCCATGAAGCCGAGCTTCTGCGCAATGCGCTGATCCACGCCATGACGGAAACCCATGTGGTCCGCCGGGACAATACGGAAATCTTTGATCCCATCGTCAACCAGCCCCATGTGCCGGTTCAGCTGGTCACCACTGTTCTGCTGGATCAGCTGCGCAGGTCCGGCAAGGTAAATCTGGACGGATTCTTCCGGCAGTCCCGCAGTCATTCGGAACAGATTGCGAAGTTTCTTTCCATTCTGGAGCTGCTCAAGACCCGTTATGTGGCCCTGCAGGAGGAAGAATCGGCGGATTCAACGGAAGCGCTCAATCTTTCTTCCAATGCCTATATCGTGCTCTGCAAGGAACCGGATACGGAATTCTTAGAAGCACTGACCGAGTATTCCTGATCCGGCAAATACATAATTTCAACTTTTGGAGTCAATTATGGACGAATATTTCAACACAGCAGCCGAGGGCGGCGTTTCTTCCATGGAAGAGGCTTTTGCCGTTCTGGAAGCCTGTCTGTTTGCGGCCGGTCATCCACTGACCTACAGCAGACTGGGCGAAACCTTAGGAGTTACTCCCGCCGTCTGCCGCGATATTGTGGAAAAATGGAAGCCCATTTACAACAGTGACACAGCTTTTCCCAGAGGAATCGTGCTTGTCACCTTTCCCGACAGCTGTCAGCTGTGTACGAAAGAAAACTACCATTCTTTTGTAAAAAATGCGCTGGGTATCCGGCGCGGCGGCAATCTTTCTCAGTCCTTATTGGAGGTTCTGGCGGTTGTGGCCTACAATCAGCCCGCTACGAGAACCTTTATCGACACGGTACGCGGGGTGGATTCTTCCTATGCGGTGGGTGCACTGCTGGAAAAGAATCTGATCGAGCCCTGCGGCAGACTGGATGCGCCCGGTCGTCCCACCCTGTATCGGACCACGGAAGATTTTCTGCGTGTGTTCGGGCTGGATTCTCTCAGAGATCTGCCGGCTGTGCAGGTACGGAACGAGAACGGCGAAAAAGTCGAGCTGATGCCTCAGACAGAATCTCCGGCGGATGTCGAAGAGAATGTATAATTTTCCTGCATGAATGATTCTGACAAGGAGGGGCAGCTGTGATCATATTATATATACTGGCAGGCATTGCGGCTTTCATCCTCTTTGTTTGCCTGCTCCCGCTGCGGGTTCGTCTGCAGGTGGGTAAAACCTTTTCACTGGCCGCAGGTATCGGTGCGATCACGCTGTACCGGATGCCGGCGAAAAAATCGGATCCCCATGTGAATCTGCGGGATTTCACGTACAAAAAACATCAGAAACGCCTGCAAAAAGAAGCTGCGGCATCCGAAAAACGGAAGCTGAAGCAGGCAGAAAAAAAGGAAGCCAAGCGGCTGAAAAAGGAAGAAGCGGCGAAAAAGAAGGAAGAAGCCAAAAAACACGCCGCCGAACACGGAACCGAAGTACCGCTTACCGAAAAAATTTCCGGTATTCTGGAATTGGTCGAGCTGGTACTGGATGAACTGCCGAAGCTGTTCGGACGGTTCAGCTGCCGGATCAACCGTATGCACGTGATTGCCGGTGGTAAGGATGCGGCCTCCGCTGCGGTGAATTTCGGACTGCTCTCCCAGGCAGCGGCTTATGTACTGGAACTTCTGGATAACAAGACCCGTCTGCAAAAGCCTGCGTCGGATTCAGTTGTCGTCAAGGTGGACTATCTCCGGGAAAAGCCGGAATTTGATCTGGACATCGTTCTGCAGGTACGCGTGGGCGGAATTCTCCGTACCGCTGTTTCCCTGCTGATCGGATTTATCCGTACGAAAATCAGAAAATAAACCTAAGCCGTTTTGCGGCAGAAAGGATTTCAATATGGCAGAAAACAATCACAAGCTGAATGACATGAACAAAACCGCGCTGGATTCCATCAGAGGTATGCTGGATGCCAACACCATCATCGGTGATCCCATCAATACCGTAAACGGCACGGTAATCATTCCCGTTTCCAAGATCACCGTGGGTTATGCTTCCGGCGGTGTGGATTATCTGAAAAAGGATGCGCCTGTAGCCAACGGCAAGCCGGTTTACAACAATTTCGGCGGCGGCGGCGGTACAGGTCTGACCGTTCAGCCCGTAGGCTTCCTGATCGTCAATGCGGAAGGTCAGGTCAATATGCTGAACATCAATGCTCCTGCGGCTCCTTCCGGTGGCGGTGGCGGCGGTGCTTCCGATCCCGTTTCTTCCATTGTGAATCTGATTGAACATTCCCCCGATCTGATCGAAAAGCTCAAGGCTGTTCTTGCCAAGAAGGGCGACGACAACCAGATCTGACGCAGATTACAAAAGGCAAAGGTGTATCTTTTCCTCTGTCCCCGTCCATACTATCACCGAAACGTCGGTATAAGCCGACACTTTTGTGATGCAGTAAGGAGAGGATCGTATGCGAAAACTGTTTGCCTTTGTCTTTTCTGTTCTGATATTATCTTTATCGGTATATCCGGTACTGGCGGAGGGTAAGATTGCCGTATCTGCCAGAGCCGCTGTACTGATGGAAGCCTCAAGCGGAGATATTGTTTTCTCCAAGGATGCGGATACACGTATGCCCATGGCCAGCACCACCAAGATCATGACCGCTCTTGTGGCACTGGAAAAGGGGGATTTACAGCAATCGGTGCAGATCGCCGAGGAAGCTGTGGGTGTGGAAGGCTCTTCCGTTTATCTTACCGCAGGAGAAACGCTGACCCTTGAGGAGCTTCTCTATGCTCTGCTACTGGAAAGTGCCAATGATGCGGCTGCTGCTGTTGCCTGTGCCGTATCCGGCAGTATAGAGGCTTTTTCCGCGGCTATGAACGAAAAAGCGGCGGAGATCGGTCTGGAGAACACCCATTTCACCAATCCCCACGGTTTGGATGACGAGGAGCATTACACCACGGCCTCCGATCTGGCGAAATTGGCGGTTTATGCCATGCAGAATCCGGACTTTGCGCGGATCTGTTCCACCTACAAGAAAACCATTCCCATGAGGGACGGCGAGGGTACGCGGCTTCTGCTCAATCACAACCGTCTTCTGAAGCAATATGCGGATGTGGTGGGTGTGAAAACCGGGTTTACGAAGCGAAGCGGACGGTGTCTGGTTTCCGCGGCGGAGAAGGATGGTGTCCGGCTGGTAGCGGTTACGCTGAATGCGCCGGACGACTGGCAGGATCACCGTGCCATGCTGGATTACGGATTCTCGCAGTACAGCAATGTATCTTTGGCGGAAAGCGGTGAATACACCTGGGAGATTGCCTGCACCGGAGCACCGGACGGGAAGCTGACTGTAACAAATACGGACAGTCTTTCCTTTGTGTGCAGAGGCGAGCCGGAGATCACCCATATTGTGGAAGTGCCCCATTTTCTTTTTCCTCCGGTTCAGGCAGGGGAGACCATCGGGACGGTGCGCTTTTTCAATCACGGCACGGAAATCGGTTCCCTGCCTCTGACGGCGGCGGAATCCGTGGAAATCCCGGCGGATGAACGGGGATTTTTCGAAAAACTGTTTGACAGGGCATAAATGATCCGAAAAGGCCGGCGGTTCTGTACTGCGGTGGTTTCCGGACAACTGATTGTCATTTTTATTCGACGGAGTATATTATGTCTGAAGAGATTCGACTGCAAAAATATTTCAGCGACTGTGGGATTCTTTCCCGGCGTGCGGCAGAAGCGGCCATTCTTGCCGGGGAAATCACGGTCAACGGTATCCCCGCCGTGATGGGTCAGAAGATCGATCCGGCGAAGGATGAGATTCGGTACAAAAGAAAAATCATCAGGCCCCAGCTTGTGAACGGCGAACGGAAGTATACCTATATTATGCTGCACAAGCCCATCGGATATGTAACCACTCTGTCCGACGAAAAGGATCGGCCGACGGTGCGGGAGTTGTTGAAGGATACCGGCAAGCGTCTGTATCCCGTGGGTCGGCTGGATATGTATTCCGACGGTCTGCTGCTCTGTACCGATGATGGAGATCTGACCAACAAGCTGACCCATCCGTCCCATGAGATTCCCAAGATCTATCTGGCCACTCTTGCCGGAAAGCTGACGGGTCAGGAGATAAAAGAACTGGGCGAATCCATTGAGCTGGACGGATATAAAATCAAGCCTGTGGAGGTACAGAAAATCACCGACCGTACCGTAAACGGCAATCCCGCCACGACGGTGCAGTTCACACTGTACGAGGGCAGAAACCGGCAGATCAGACGGATGTGCGCCTATCACGACCGGAAGGTTCTGCAGCTGACCCGTATCCGGATGGGCGAATTGGATCTCGGTACCCTGCCGGCCGGTAAATGGCGGTATCTGACCGAGGATGAGATCCGGTATCTGAAAGAAATTCACTGACTTTGGGAGAAATTTTATGTTTAAGATTACACCTATTGAAGATAAAGCCATGCAGGAAGAGCTTTGCGAACTGCATAACACGAAATATCTGCCTGCTGACTTCTGTTATCTGGCTGCCAATGTAAACGATGACGGTAGCAAGATTCTGGGTCTGCTCGGCCTCTGTCAATGTTATTTCCGCGGTGAATCGGGGATCATCCACAATGTAACCCCCTTCCCCGGTACATATGACGAAGAAGTAATCATCATTATGGTACGTACCGCCATGTCCTTCCTGTACCGCTGCGGTATTCAGGATGTGATTCTGGACGAGGGTGCCTGTGATCCGGTACTGGCGAAGAAAATGGGATTTCTGCCCGACGAAAACGGCAATCCTGCTATCGATCTGAAGCGGTTCTATATTTCTCCCTGTCACTACAACAAGGACGAAAAAGACGAGGAGAAATAAGTTTGCCTGCATACGTACAACACGAGGTACAGATATGAAAAAATGTCAAAAATGCGGTGCTGTTCAGAGTGATGACCGAAGCACCTGTATTGACTGCGGTGCACTGCTCGGCCATTCTCTCACGGAGGAAGAATCCGCGCTGGCCGATGCTGAACTGCATGACAGACTGACCGGCATGGCGGAGAGAGCCGAAGATTTCTATGTTCCCCTGCGGGACAGAATCATGGGGATTCTCTGTATTGTCGGCGTCATTGCGGCGGTGGTACTGCTGATTTTTTGCGGTATGGACCACAATGAGATTCTCGGAGATATTCCGGACGGTGTTACGGTTACACGCGGTGATGGGGCGTATATCAGTATTTCCGGTGACGCAGTTACGGAATACCACTTCCCTTCCGCCAAGCTGCGAACGCTGGAAATGGCACAGGGCATGGCACTTCTCGGCTTGGTTCTTCTCCTTGTCGCCGGTGTTATGCTGCTCTTCCCGAAGCTCATGTGGCAGCTTGGTACTCTGCGGTACAGACTTTTCCACGGATGGGATACAACCCCTTCCGATTTCGCTCTGATCTGCCGGAAAGTGGTAACCTACATACTGTTTGCATTTGGAATGGTATGTATTGCCTATGCCCTTTGGCTATACTTACCGACCGTCTTTTGAACACAAAAAAACAGCGAGACATCATAATTGACGGATGTCTCGCTTTTCTTTTGTTCAGAGCGGCATTTTCAGATACATAACCTGTCCCGGTGCCAGAAGAATCTCGTTTTTATATACGGTTCGTGTGATCAGATCATAACCTTCTCCCGGGATGGGCAGACGGATTTCCTTATCACTGCGGTTGACCGGAATATACAGCTTATACTGTTCCTCTCCCCAGGGTGTACGGGTAAAAACTGCTGTGTCTTCATTCATCTGCATAAGATGGAGGACGCCATTCTTCAGCAGAGGTTCGGCTGCGCGGATATTACCGATTGTGCGGTATGCGGCCAATAGTTCGGCATCCATATGTCCCCAGGGGAACGGACGGCGGCAGAAGGGATCACGGTAGCCTTCCATGCCTGCTTCGTCACCGTAGAATACACAGGGTACACCCGGCATGGCTGTCAGCAGGCTGAATGCTGTGATCAGTCTCCTCCGGCCTATGGCATACTCTTCCTCCGACATCCGCATATCCGCCAGTTCTGCGTTCGTGTGGCTTCCCTGATCCTCTCCGCCCAATGCTGTCAGGATACGGATGGTATCGTGAGTACCGAGGAAATTCATCTGGGATTCCGATGCCCATTTGGGATTGCGGCGGTACAGCCCTACGGTAGCTTTGGTCAGGGCTTCTGTACTGCCGGTGAGGATATAGTCGATGATACCGGAACGGAGCGGGTAGTTCATGACACCGTCCAGCTGATATCCTCTGAAATACTGTCTTCTCTCACCGTAGCTGACCTTATCCGTTGCATCTTCCCAGACCTCGCCGATAATCACAGCTTCCGGATCGCACTTCCGTACCGCTTTGCGCAGTTCGGTCAGAAATCCGTTATCCAGTTCATCCGCCACGTCCAGACGCCAGCCGGAAACACCCGCTTTCATCCATTTCGGGATCACTTCTTCGAATATAAATTGCTGATACTTTTTGTCATTGCTTCTGACTCTGGGCAGAATCTTCACGCCCCACCAGCATTCGTATTCGTCGGGAAATATCTTGAAGGAATACCAGGATGCATAGGGGGATTTCTTCGACTGATACGCGCCTACGGAGGAATATTTTCCCTCCTTATTGAAATACACGCTGTCACTGCCCGTGTGATTGAACACACCGTCCAGGATCACGCGGATACCGTATTCACCGGCCTTGCTGCACAGATACGTCAGCGCTTCGTCCCCGCCGAACATTTTATCCACGTGGAGATAGTCAGCGGTATCGTATTTGTGGTTGGATGCGGCGTCAAATACGGGGGAAAGATAGATCGTCCGTGTACCGAGGGAGGCAATATGGGCCAGATTTTCCGCGATTCCGTACAGATCTCCGCCGAAAAATACATTGTTCGCCACTTCCGCCCCAGGATATTCGCCATACTGGGGGATACCGTTTTCCCAATCGCTGTCCAGCACCGCATCAGGTTTTATCCATGTGGATTTGTCCTTTGTACGGCTTGCAGCAAAACGGTCTGTGAAAATATGATAGATCGGGCCGTCCCTCCAATGTGCGGGTGCGGTATAGGATGCGTCATAGACCAGCAGCTGTCTTTCACCGATGCACTCATGGATATCGGTAAGTTTTTCCACATCCTCACCGCCGAGCAGCAAGTTTTTCTTCCCGATGCAGATACGGTAATGGTAATAGGCAAGACCGCCGTTTTTGTCCATCCCCGCGTCCCGGCACAAATCTGCCATGGAAAGCCAGAGAATGAATATGCCCTTCTCATTCTGCAGAGGATATTCATGCCATACTGTCTTGTCCCTGCCCCATCCGTCGCCGTGGATGACCATGGTAATGCTGTCCGGTGTTGTATCCGCGGGAGGGATTACGGAAAAGCATACGGTATCATCGGCGGCAAATGCGCCAAAGGGAGTCATATCCCGGTTAAGGGACAGACTCCGCTTTGTTTCCAGATAGAATGTGCTCATAATACGGGCGTGGTATGCCAGATGTTTTCCGCGTAGTCACGGATGGATCTGTCGGAAGCAAAATATCCCGCACCTGCAATATTCAGCAGGGATTTCTTGGACCATACCTTTTCGTCTGCATAAGTATCCAGCATACTGCCGTAAACGTTCAGATAGGAATCAAAGTCTGCAAGGCACATATACGGGTCGGAAATGCCGTGGCTGTACAGGAAGTAGTCCACCATATGGGCAAAGCTGTTGCCGGCGAAGGTACCTCTCAGACGATCTATGGTACCGCGGAGACGGGGGCTGTTCCAGTAATAGGTACGGGAATCGTAGCCGTTCTTCCACATTTCATCCACTTCTCCGGCGTTCAGACCGAAGATGTAGATATTGTCATTACCAACCGCGTCACGCATTTCCACGTTGGCGCCGTCCAGAGTACCGAGGGTCAGCGCACCGTTGATCATGAACTTCATGCATCCGGTACCGCTGGCTTCCTTACCGGCCAGAGAGATCTGTTCGCTGATGTCGGTGGCGGGCATGAGCACTTCGGCGGTGCTTACGTTGTAATCTTCGATGTACAATACCTGCAGCAGCTCGTTCACGCGCTTATCCTTACGGATTTCTTCTCCCAGGCTCCAGATGAGCTTGATGATATCCTTGGCCAGATAATAGCCGGGAGCAGCTTTTCCGCCGAAAATGAAGGTGCTGGGGGTATAATTTCCGTTGGGATTTTCCAGAATTTCGTTATACAGGCTGATGATCTTCAGCACATTCAGCGTCTGACGCTTGTATTCGTGGATACGTTTTACCTGTACGTCAAATACGGAATTCAGATCCAGCGAAATGCCGGTGCGGTCGATCACCCACTTGGACAGCTTCAGCTTGTTTTCCGCCTTGATGGCACGGAGTCTTTCCAGAACCGCATCGTCATTTTCGTATTTCCGGAAATTCTGCAGTTCCACGGGATTCTTGCGGTAGCCGGTTCCGATCGTTTCGTCCAGCAGTCCGGACAGGCCGGGGTTGGAGTAGCACAGCCATCTTCTGTGGGCAATACCGTTGGTTACGTTGGTGAACTTATAGGGCATTGCCTTATAATAGTCGTGGAATACGGTTTTCTTCAGAATATCGGAGTGCAGGGCCGATACGCCGTTGACCGTATGGGAGGCAGCCACACTCAGGTTGGCCATACGCACCTGGGAATAACCGATGATGGCCATGCGGGAAATACGATCCCAGTCGCCGGGATACATATTCCACAGATCCGCACACAGACGGCGGTTGATTTCTTCGATGATACTGTAAATTCTCGGCAGCTTCAGGCGGAACAGGTTGACGTTCCACTTTTCCAGTGCTTCCGGCAGAACGGTGTGGTTGGTGTAGGAGATTACCTTGGTAACTACGTTCCATGCGTTTTCCCAGCTGTAGGAATAGATATCCATCAGAATACGCATCAGTTCCGGAATAACCAGTGCCGGGTGGGTATCGTTGATATGGATGGCCACCTTATCCCCGAAATTGTACAGAGTACCGTAACCGGTCAGGTGGTCGGAGATAATGCTCTGGAGGGAGGCGGAAACTAAGAAATACTGCTGGGTCAGACGGAGCAGCTTACCTTCTTCGTGATCGTCGGAAGGATACAGTACCTTGGAGATTACCTCTGCCTGAGAGGATTCTTCCATAGCCTGTACATACTGTCCCTGAGAGAACAGCTTCATATCGAAACGCTTGGTACCCATGGCTTTCCACAGGCGCAGGACGTTGACCGCAGAGCTGTCGCCGCCGGAGATCATCATATCGTAAGGTACGGCACGGACAGTATCGTAGTTGTCATAGGTAATATCGCACTTACCATCCTTCCATTCTTCCTTGACGGTACCGCCGAGACGGATATCGAAGGACTTATCCGTACGGGGAACGAGCCAGGTATCCCCTGCGTTCATCCAACTGTCGGGCAGTTCTACCTGGTTGCCGTCGATGATCTTCTGCTTGAAGAGACCGTACTCATAGCACAGGGAGAAGCCGGTGGCATGGTAATCCAGAGTGGTCAGGGAGTCCATAAAGCAGGCTGCCAGACGGCCGAGCCCCCCATTGCCAAGACCCGGATCCGGTTCCATTTCGTAAATCTCATCCAGATTGTATCCCAGTTCTGCCAGCACTTCCCTGTAAGCACCCTCAATACCGAGATTGCGCAGGTTGTTACGCAGCTGACGGCCGATTAAGAATTCCATACACAGGTAGTATACCTTCTTCGGACGCTTCTTCTTGGCGGCTTCGTGGAAGACCTGTCTCTTTTCCGTCAGGATCTTCTTGACACTGAGAATGGTGGTTTTATAAATCTGCTCCGCGGTGGCTTCTTCCGGCTTTACACCGTAATATCTGGCCAGCTTGGAAGTAATTTCATCTTTTATCTGTGTGGTTGTTATTGTCTGCTTTGTATCCATAATAACTCCAAATTCGAAATCCGGAAAAATGTCATATGGCGGGACCGCCTGTAGGAAAAACATCCGTTTCAGTAATCCCGCCTATGCATTTATTATTTTACATCAATCCCGAATAAATATCAATAGTTTTTGTTACATTTCTGTATAAATATCAATATATTTTTTCGCAGAAACGCTCCAGGAGAAGTCAACTTTCATGACATTTTCCATAAGTTGCTTCCATTCGGACTTTCTGGAACTGTACAGATTCATGGCAAGTTGGATCACTTCCTTCATTTCATGGGCATTATAGTTGGTGAAGGAGAAGCCGTTGCCCTCGCCTGTATATTGATTGTATGCATGAATGGTATCATACAGCCCGCCGCATTCCCGTACGATCGGTACGGTGGCATAACGGGAGGCAATCATCTGTGCCAGTCCGCAGGGTTCGCTCTTGGAAGGCATCAGGAACATATCCGCACCCGCATAGAACTTCTTGGACAGGGACTTGTTGTATTCCAGCTTAACGCAGACTCTGTCGGGATATCTTGCCGCCAGGTTGGAGAAGAAATCCTCCAGTTCAAATTCGCCTGTACCTAGCAGAGCAAAACGCATATTGGTTTCATTCAGCAGTTCTTCGATCACACGGCGGACCAGGTCAAAGCCCTTATGGGCTGCCAGACGGGACACCATGGCAATGATCGGCACTTCCGGTTCATGACTGAATCCGCAGACATCTTCCAGTTCCGCTTTGCACAGTGCCTTGCCGGAGAGGTCTTCCGCCGTGTAGTTTGCGGCAATTTCGGGGTCCTTTTCGGCGCTGTAGTAGTCCACATCCAGACCGTTGACGATACCGCAGAGCTTTTCCCGGCTGGCTCTGAGGATATGGTGCAGGCCGCTTGCGAAGTATTCCGTAAGGATCTCATCCGCATACCGGCTGCTGACCGTGCTTACCCGGTCGGAGCACACGATAGCACCCTTCAGCAGATTGATGCAGCCGTTGTATTCCACGGTACTGCGGTCCCATTCCGCCAGCTCGAACACATCGCCCAGGATGGAATAATCATATATGCCCTGGTAGTCGATGTTATGGATGGTGAACAGGGTACGGATATTCTTGTACAGTTCGTTATAGGCGTATTTCCGTTTCAGGTAGATCACAGCCGTAGCGGACTGCCAGTCATTGGCGTGCAGTACATCCGGGTAGAAATCCACGGCAGCCATCATTTCCAGAACGGCTTTTCCAAAGTATGCAAACCGTTCGCCGTCGTCGTAGTTGCCGTACAGAACGGGGCGGTTGAAGTAATATTCGTTGTCAATGAAGTAGAAGGTGACACCGTCGGATACGGCACGCCAGATACCGCAGTACTGATTACGCCACGCCAGCTTCACGTTCACTTCGGCGATCAGCTCGATCTCCTCGGCAAACTTCCGGCGGATGGCGGGATACAGCGGAATCACCACGCGCACATCGCAGTTATCTCCCAGTTCTTTTTTCACCGCTTTCGGCAGGGATCCCATAACGTCTGCCAGACCGCCTGTGGAAGTATAGGGCAATGCCTCGGATGCGGCATATAAAATTTTCAACATAGCAATTTCTCCCTTGTCTTTTGTTTGGGGCATCGGAGCAATCAGATCATTTTTCCTTTGGTAATATAGAAGGGCTGGGTTTCCGCGCCGGCCAGCATACGGTTGTCACGTACCACGGCATTCTTGTCCGTGATGACACAGTTCAGGAATGCGCCGTCGCCTATGATGGTATCCTGCATGAGAATACAGTTCTTGACCGTTGCGTTGCGTCCTACCTTTACACCGCGGAACAGAATGGAGTTGATAACGGTACCTTCGATTTCACAGCCGTCGGCAATCAGGGAATCCTTGGTATCCGATGTGCTGCTGTAGTGAGCGGGTACGGAATTGCGCACCTTGGTGTAGATCGGACGGTTCTTTACGTTGAACAGAGCATCGCGGGCGGCGGGGTTGGTCAGCAGTTCCATGCTGTGGGCATAATAGTCCGCGAAGGAGCTGATGCTGGCGAAGTAGCCATCGTACTTATATACTCTGTAGTTCATGTGATGCATATTTCTGGCGATCACATCTCTGGTAAGGCTTACGTAGTTGTGGGCGATGGAATCCAGAACGATCTGCTGGAGATATTCCGTCTTCATAACCACGATATTCAGACCGATATCCGCTTTGCCTCTGAACTGGGTGGGATAGGTCAGAACGTCCGTGATTCTTCCTTCGGGATCGGATTCAAACAGTACGTTGATCTTTGCCTGCTCGGGCGTCATTTCCATGGTCTTAACGGCAATGGTCATATCCGCATCGTTTTTGATATGGTCCTTGATGATATCGTTCAGGTCCACGTTGCAGATTACGTCGCAGTCGGAGAGAACAACGTATTCATCCGTGATGCGGCTGATGGAATAGTTCACGCTCTTCAGCGCTTCCAGACGGGTCTGGGTCATGGAGTTCACGTTGTTGGCATAGGCGTTGATGTAGGGGGGCAGCATCTTGATACCGCCGGAGCGTCTTGCCAGATCCCAGTCCTTACCGGAACCGATATGGTCCATCAGGGACTGATAGTTATAATGGGTAATGACATTGATATTGTATATGTTGGAGTTCACCATATTGGATAAGGTGAAGTCAATGAAGCGGTACCGACAGCCAAAGGGCACGGATGCTATGGTGCGGTTGCGTGTCAGTTCCGGGATATTGTTATCATGAATATTAGAAAAAATAATACCAGCTGCAGCCATACGATTCTAATCCTTTCTTACATGTTTCCGTACTTCTCAAAGGTTATGTTCTTCAAGCCATTCTTTATTGACCATGGCGCCGCCGGGAATATCCGTACCGGGCTGCAGCGTAAGGTCGGAGCCGATGACCGTGATCTGCTCGCCGCTGGACTTGGTACGTCCGACTACACAGCCGGCACCGATGGTGGTATCGCTGTCCACAATACTGTAGTTGACGGTCGCGCCCTCACCTATGGTAACATTGGACAGGATTACGGCATCCTTGATGTATGCACCGCGGGCTACACGAACGCCGCTGGACAGAATGGAGTTTTCCACAATGCCTTCGATATGGCATCCTTCGGTGATCAGAGAATTGGAAATCTTTGCAAAGCTTCCCGTGAAGTGGGGGGGATTTGCGTAGTTGCGGGAATAGATGCGCCAGCTGCGGTCCGCCAGATCCAGCTCGGAATTTTCATCCAGCAGGTCCATATTGGCTTCCCACAGGGACTGGATGGTTCCTACATCCTTCCAGTATCCCTTGAAGGGATAGGCGATCATGCGGCAGCCGTCTGCCAGCATCTTGGGGATAATGTTCTTACCGAAGTCCTTGGAGGATTCCGGGTCGGCTTCGTCTGCGATCAGGTAATCTTCCAGTACCTTGCGGGAGAAGATGTAGATACCCATGGAAGCAAGGGTACTCTTGGGTTCCTTGGGTTTTTCTTCAAATGCGGTGATGCGGTAGTCTTCGCCTTCCGTGTTCATGATACCGAAACGGCTGGCTTCGGACAGAGGCACGTTCAGTACCGCGATGGTACAGTCGGCATTCTGAGCCTTATGCACCTTCAGCATCTTGCCGTAGTCCATTTTGTAGATATGGTCGCCGGAGAGAACCAGCACGTAATCCGGGTCATAGCGGCGGATGAAATCCAGGTTCTGATAGATGGCGTTGGCGGTACCCTTGTACCAGTCCGCACCGGTCTTTCCCTGGTAGGGCGGCAGTACCGTTGCACCGCTCTGGCTTCTGTCCAGGTCCCAGGGCTGACCGCTGCCGATATATTCATTGAGTACAAGGGGCTGATACTGTGTCAGCACGCCGACTGTGTAAATTCCGGAATTCACACAGTTGGACATGGGGAAGTCAATGATACGGTACTTCCCGCCAAAGGGAACAGCGGGCTTGGCTGTCTTGTCCGTAAGTGTATACAACCGACTTCCCTGACCTCCGGCCAGCAGCATGGCCACACACTCCTGCTTCTTATACATAATCGTTCCTTTCCGCCGCTTTTACGGCTCTGCATATTATACCGATTCTCGGATCTGTGAGAATTGTTTCGGATTCGCGGTTATTCTTTTCCGTTTGCCATCTTTTCCAGTATGATGCCGCCGGAGGGTGGAATGGTCAGGTTCAGCTCCAGTCTGCGTTCCCCGCCCTCTCCCTGTACGGCAACCGTACGCATGGGTTCCGGATTGATGTGGTTCCGTCCGCCGAATTCATAGCGATCCGTATTGAGTATCTCCTCATACCGACCCATCTTCGGTACGGTCAGACGGTAGTTTTCGTGTACTACCGGCGAGAAGTTCAGGACAACAAAGATTTCCTTGCCCTTCTTATCCCGTCTCCGGTAGGAAATGATATTTCTGTCCGCGTCGTTGGGTTCGATCCAGGTAAAGCCGTCCCAGGAATCGTCGATCTCCCACAGCGCGGGTTTGTTCTTGTACAGATGGTTCAGTTCTCTGAAGAATTTCTGCATTTCCCGGTGTCTGGGATAGTCCGTCATGAACCATTCCAGCTGGTTCTCGTAATCCCATTCACGGAACTGAGCATATTCCGAACCCATGAACGTGAGTTTCTTGCCCGGCAGGGTCATCATATATACCATAAAGGTACGCATTCCGCCGAATTTGTCATCGTATTCCCCGAACATCTTATCAATCAGGGATTTCTTGCCGTGCACCACCTCGTCGTGGGATACGGGCAGGATATACTGCTCATTGAATGCGTACATCATGGGGAATGTCAGCTTGTTGTGGATATGTCTGCGGTAGATCGGGTCGGTTTCCACGTAGGAGAACATATCGTTTGCCCAGCCCATATTCCATTTGAAGGAGAATCCCAGGCCGCCATCGGATACGGGTTTGGTAATCATAGGCCAGTCGGAGGACTCTTCGGCGATCATCAGCGCATCGGGGAAATTGTCCCGTACCGCCTGATTCAGTTTTTTGAAAAAGGCGATGGCTTCCAGATTCTGATTGTTCCCGTGAACGTTCGGTACCCATTCACCGGGCCGTCTGTCGAAATCCAGATACAGCATGGAAGCAACCGCATCCACTCTCAGGCCGTCCACGTGGTATTCCTTCAGCCAGAACAGAGCGTTGGATACGAGGAAGGACTGTACTTCCGGTCTGCCGAGATCGAAGAAGCGTGTTCCCCATACCTCGTGTTCCATACGGTCTCTGCCCTGATATTCGTACAGAGGCTGGCCGTCAAATTCGTACAGGCCATGTCTGTCCTTGGGGAAATGGGCGGGTACCCAGTCCAGAATTACGCCGATGTCGTTGTCGTGCATCTTGTCCACGAAATAGCGGAAATCGTCCGGTGTCCCGTAGCGGGAGGTGGGAGAATAGTACCCGGTGACCTGATACCCCCAGGATCCGTCAAAGGGGTGCTCCATCACGGGCAGCAGTTCGATGTGAGTATATCCCATATCCTTCAGGTACGCCGACAGTTCGTCCGCCAGCGTACGATAATTCAGATAATGCTCGCCGTCCTTGTTGCAGGCTCCGTCCCTTGTCTTCCAGGAACCGAGGTGTACTTCGTAAATATTCATGGGCGCGCTGTAGAAATGGCTGACCTTCGGCTTGAAGCCTCTTTGTGCGGGACAAACCGTACTTCTGCGTTTTTTCAGCCATTCGGCATCGTGCCAGCGGTATGCGGACGGGGAGGTGATAATGGAGGCTGTATGCTCCAGAGTTTCGTTATGAAAAGCATATGGGTCCGCCTTGAGCCATGTGGTACCGTCCCTGCCCGTTACGGCAAATTTGTACAATGTCCCGGCAAGGGACTTTGTACTGCTGAAGACCGTTTCCCACACGCCTCCTTCCGTTGTGCGTACCATGTCTATACCGTTATGCCAACCGTCTTCCCGGTTCGGGAACTCACCGACAACCTGCACACGCACGGCATTCGGTGCCCAAACACGAAAACTGTACACAAAGGTACCGTCTTCACCGGCTGTTTCGTGTACACCCAGATAGGAATAGGTTTCGAAATTGGTTCCCTGATGATACAGATATGCCGGAAGCTCCGTATTACAGCTCATGTTTTCCATACATTCCGTTGTTTTCATAGCTTTCTCCAAACTTTTTACGCATTTCAGTAAGCCTGAATCCTTCATCAGATCCATACTATTATATCTCTGACTCTATTATACTCCTTTTCAAAAGAAAAATCAATTATTTTTTGTCGATAAAATACATTTATTTAGCATGAAATGCATTTTTTTCATCAAAATTCCACTAACTTGTATCATTTTTTATGTTTTTCGTAACACGATTCCCAAAACAGAGTATTTTCGTCATCATCCGTACCGGCAAAATCAATGGGGGAAGCCGGAGAAAAGAAAAAACGACGCATCGAAATACGTCGTCTTTTTATGCCGGTAGCGGGACTTGAACCCGCACGATGTCGCCATCAATGGATTTTGAGTCCACCTCGTCTGCCAATTCCAACATACCGGCTTACCCGTATAGTATATCATATCCTCCCCTGATTTGCAAGTACTTTTTGGGAATTTCCAGAAAAATTGCTAAGGCGGGACATCCGTTTCCGGACATCCCGCCTTGGTAGAATTCTGGTTATTTGGTATCCACGAGAAGCTTTTTATCCAGCTTTGTGGTGCGGTAATAAACGGACATGATGATGCTGCACACAAGCCATCCGGCCGGATAACTCATGGCGATGGGAAGGAATTCGTTTGCAATAAAATTGGCCATGATGAACAGGTAGATCTGCCGTGCCACCACAAAGGAGGACAGCATAATGAACATGGGCGCCCGGCTGTTCCCCGCCCCGTTCAGTGCACCGGAATGAATCTGGTTGAAGCAGCACAGGATGTAGAAAGGGGTTATGTACCGCAGCAGCATGGCACCGGTTTCCACAACTTCCGGTTTGTCATTGAAGAACGCCACAAGCTGGGGAGCGAATACCAGTACGGGAACCATCATTATGGCTGTGGCAATCATGGAAATACCAAGTGCAATATTGACACCCTTCTTGGCTCTCTCCACCTTATGCATACCCAGGTTCTGACCCACAAATGTGGTAGCAGCCAGGGACAGGGACTGCATGGGCAAAAAGAGGATCTGGTCGATCTTTCCGTAAGCCGTCCAGCCGGACATACAGTCTTCGCCGAAGAAATTGATGTAGGACTGCACGAACACATTGGAGAACGAGGTGATCATCATCCGCAAACCGGCGGGAACACCGACACGAACGATCTTTTTTAACATTTCCCAGCTGATTTGCATCTGTCGGAAGGAAAAACGAATGCAGGAATCACTGCGTATCAGAGTAATCATTACAAGCACAGCGGATGTACACTGGGCGACTACCGTTGCCAGTGCCACGCCTTTCACACCCATGTCGAACACCAGAACGAAAACAAGGTCCAGAATGGTATTGATCAGTGCTGATACTACCAGAAAATAGAAAGGCCGCTGGGAATCACCGACCGCACGCAGGATACCGGCACCGATATTGTACACCATCAGACCGATCACGCCGGAGAAATAGATGGTCAGATAGGCGGTGGATTCGGGCACAACGGAAGCGGGGGTCTGCATCATTTTCAGCATAAAGGGTGTCATGGCAATGCCGACTGCGGTGAACACCACGCCGAGAATGAGTGTCATAAGGATAGCGGTGTGTACGGTATCCCGGACCTTATCATGCTGCTTTGCGCCGTAATACTGGGAGATCACCACCCCGGTCCCGCTGGACAGGCCGAGAAAGAAACCGATGAGCATATTGATAATGGGTCCCACCGAACCGACGGCGGAAAAGGCTTCATTGCTGACGTAATTCCCTACGACCCATGTGTCCACCATATTATACAGCTGCTGAAACACATTCCCGAGCAGAAGGGGAAATGCAAACAGGATCAGATGGCGTAAAATACTGCCTTCTGTCATATCCACATCTTTCTTTGGGCGGAAGAAAGTATGGATTTTTTTCAGTTTAGTCATGATTATACCAGTCTTTATTACATATTTCTATTATATACTATACTTCAAAATCCGGGAATAGTCAATGTTTTTCGGAGAAATTCAAAATTCGTTACATTTTTCACCATCATTTTTCATATTTACTCTTTTCTGTTCAAACAGTATGTATTTGGGTAAAACGGGCATGAAAATCTTTCATCGGAAATGTTTATATTTTTTTGAAAAAAGTGTTGACAAACGTGATTTTGTGTGATATAATATAAAAGCTGTCGAGGAAGCCTTGACACAGGCAAGTATCTGGGTGTGGCGCAGTTGGGAGCGCGCTACCTTGGGGTGGTAGAGGCCGCTGGTTCAAGTCCAGTCACTCAGACCAGGAAATAGACGAAATGTACAGGTGAGATGGTCGTTTCGTCTATTTTTCT
>SVTO01000049.1 GCA_015063745.1 Oscillospiraceae bacterium
TTATCCCGATAACCCTAACGATATACGTAGTTATCTATCAATAACAAAGCTTAAAATTGTAAATGAATTTGAAACAGACCACGCATACGTAATGGTCAGCACAAAAGCCTCCCTTGTGTAAAGGGAGCCTTTTTTGTTCACCTATGCCTTGTCAATTTTCCTGACAAGCACTGCATTTGTGTCCACAAATGCAAAACACGGCATACCCCTTTCGAGATATGCCGTATTTTTGAAAACTGTCCTTTAGGGTACAGCCCTATTTCCCTGCCCTTTTTTGTTTTATTCAGCAAACTCGCCGTCCAGTTCCAGTCTGACATACTTTCCTGCGCCGGCATAGGTACCCATCCACTCAAAGATTTCTTCCGGACCCATGGCAGAGGTATCCAGCATCAGATCTACGACTGTGCATTTGTTCTCCGCATCGTAGTAGAACAGTTCCGGATTCGTGTCAAAAGCAGAGAAATCCGTTACATTGTCCGGAGAACACTGGTTGTTTTCCAGTACCTGTTCACGGTCTGTGGCAACTACATAGGAAGCATCGATGGTATAGGGAAGCTCGGGATAAGCAATGAATACATCATTCCAGGATTTAATCAGGTTGGGATCGCTGGCATAGTAGGAAGTACCGCCGATGAACCAGTTGGATTCACTGAAGAAATTACTGGTTACTTCACGTACACTGGCACCACCGCAGCCACGGTATAAATTGTTGTAACTATGTATATTGGCACCTCTTGTAAGCGGGAAACGCTGGATACCGCCGCAATAGTAATTATGATGCAGTGTTACATCCTGCAGCAAATCCTTCTCCCATGTTCCGATCAGCATACCTTTGTAAACATTATCGAACATATTGTAAGAAACTGTTATATTCTCTGTTAGATAGAAATCAAGTGTTTCATCACCATATTTTTCAATGCCCACGGACCATGCATTTTGTCCGATCTTAAACGTATTATTGTGAAGCCAGTATCCGCTGCATTTAATATAACGGTGGGGATTGGGATCGTTTTCACTCATGGACTGCACCCCAAAAGCCGTGTACGGTTGACTGGACATTGTCAGATTGCTGAATTCAATGGAATCACAGAACATAAACCGGAAACCAAACTGGGTAAATTCAGCCTTTTGACCTACTCCTTCAATCGTCAGATTTTTTGCATTTTCTATGTACAGAGTATTGGTTGCCACTACATCCGAATAGACTTTTGTTCCATCTTCATATGTTACTATCTGCTGACCGATATCCTCTGTCTTCACCTCTTCCATACCGGTAGGTGTGGTTACATAGGTATACTTTTTTCCTTCACACCCGTCTGTTATCTGGATTTCCAGACCGGCAAGGTTTTCCTTATACCGTGTGGCAAGCTCATTATTGAAGTAATCCTCATCCCAGTTGGAACCGTCTGCCAAACGAACTTCCGATACACGTGCCTTCCACTGATTGGTAGAAACCTTGTCTGTAATACGGATGATCAGGGGTTCTTCCATATACTGCTTAGCCTGGAGAATCGCAACAAGACCGGTGTAGGTTGTACCGTTAATATCCAGAGTTACTGTATTTTTGTTGGCATTGTTCACATACAGAATAACCGCATTTTCCTTGACAGAACCATCGTTATTATATCCGCCTATACCTTCTTCATTCTGAAAGTGGGCATAACCGGAGCGATCCTGTCGTTCCACATCGATATCCAGAAGGGTGGTACGAGCATAAGTATCCCCATCGCCGTACTCAATCTTTACGCAGTATTTCCCCTCAGGAAGCCCGAGGATATAACAGGCTACATTGCCGTTCTCTTCAAGATACAGTTCTTTATCCAGTTCCGTGAATTCCGCTTCATCCATGGGACGGTAGGATACCTTGAAATCTTCCGGAACAAATTCTTTTTCGGTTTTCGCGGGCTTTTCCAACTGCAGGCGAATCCGTTCATTGAGACCGTCTATGCTTATAACAGAAATGCTATCAGGGTTTACATCTTCTTCCACCACGGGAATCGGCTTCTCCGGTTCGGTTTCTGCAAAAGTGGTTTCAACTGCGGTGGTATCGGGAGCGAGGGGCAGTTTTTCTTCTTCAACAGGAGTTCCGCAAGAAGTGGTACAAATGAGCATCAGTATCAGAATAATGAGCATTGCTGTCTTTTTCATAAGGAAGAATCTCCTTTCCAATTCTGGTTACATAATAGCATACATATAAGAGAAGGTTTTGTCAAGAGGATTTATCGGTATATTTCTGTACGCAAAAACCCGATCCCGGTAAATGTGCGGAACCGGGTTTCTTATCCGTTTTCAAATGGAATACATTACCATACCCAGCCCCGCGGAAATCAGGAGCATCAGGATGGGAGACGGCTTTTTCTTCTTTCGTTTTTTCCAGATCAAGTGGATCAGAACTAATTCCCTTTTTGATTTTATTCAGCTGTTTCGCCGTCCAGTTCCAGTCTGGTGTTCTGTCCTGCACCGGCGTAGAGACGCATCCAGTCTTCGGCTTCCCACACAGTCATGGCGGAGGAGTCGATCAGGAGTTCCACGTCGGAGCACTTATTTTCCGCGTCGTAGTAGAAAATATCGGGGTTGGTATCAAAGGTGGAGTAATCCGTTACGCCGTCGGGAGAGCACTGATTGTTTTCCAGAACATATTCGCGGCTGTCCGCTATTACGGCATATTCCGTGCCTTCAACACCTTCGGCATAAACATCCATCCAGGACTTGATCTTGTTCGGGTCACTGTCGTAATACGCAAGACCGCCGTTGAACCAGTTGTGTTCGCCGAAGTAGTTGCTTCCCGCCTCACGCACGCTGATGCCGCAGCTGTGACCGTATACGTTATTATAGCTGTGGATATTACAGTTTCTGGTCAGAGGTGTACGCTGGTTTACGGCAAGGAAGAAATTGTGATGGATCGTGGTATCCCTGCAAACATCCTTGTCATAGGTGCCGAGTAACAGGGCTTTATATGATTTTTCAAAAACATTGTAGGAAATTGTCACGTCCTGGTTCCAGCAGGTGGCGATCGTTTCGTCTCCGTATTCCTCCACACCCAAAGGCCAGGAATTCATACCGGCTTTGAAGGTGTTGTTATGGATCCAGTAGCCGCCGTTGACCACATCGTGCTGATACGGAACGTATTTACCGAAGGACTGAAAGCTGAGTGCGGTAACCGGGAAGGAAGACATGGTCATGTTACGCATTTCAAAGGAATCACAGTTGGTGAAGCTGAAGCCGAACTGCAGAAATTCAGCCTTTTTGCCAACACCTTCGATGGTCAGATCCTTTACGTGCTCCACCCAAAGGAAGTTGGTGACAACCGAGTCGTTATAAACCTCCACACCGTCTGCGTTTACTTCCGTGCCGGGCGTCTGATCACGCACTTCCTGCAGTTCAAAGCCGTCTGCTGTGGTATGGTATATATACAGCTTACCTTCACGGGCGTCGACCATTTCAATCGGCAAACCAATCAGGTTTTCGCCATAGCGGGTCGACAAGGTATTTGCAAAGTAATCTTCGGGCAGATAGGAATCGTCTGTCGGGCGTGCCTTTACTGCGGCGGGCATAAACTGATTGGTCTTGATCTGATCGGTAACACGGATGATCAGCGGTTCTTCCATATACTGCTTGGCCTGCAGAATAGCCACAAGGCCTGTATAGGTGGTGCCGTCGATATCCAGGGTTACGGTATTTTTGTTGGCGTTGTTCACGTACAGGATCACGGCGTTTTCCTTTACGGAACCGTCGTTGTTATAGCCGCCGATGCCCTCTTCTCTCTGGAAATGGGCATATCCGCTGCGGTCCTGGCGTTCTACGTCGATGTCCAGAAGGGTCGTGCGGGCGTAGTCCTCCCCTTCTCCCTTTTCGATCTTCACGCAGTATTTACCCTCCGGCAGACCGAGGATGTAGCAGCCCATGTATGTACCTTCGTCCAGATACAGTTCCCTGTCCAGTTCGGTAAATTCCGCTTCGTCCATGGGACGGTAGGATACCTTATAGTCGTTCTTGGAAAAATCCGTCAGCATATATGTGGGCTTCTTCAGCTGCAGATAGATCACTTCGTTCAGACCTTCCGCCGTTTTGATTTTGATGCTGTCGGCGTTTACATCTTCTTCTACTACGGGAATCGGCTTTTCCGGTTCGGTTTCCACGGGTTCGGTTTCCTCGGGCATGGTCTCCGCGGCGGTTGTGTCCGTTGTATCGGCTGCGTCGGTTTCATCGGTCACGGCGTTGCTGCAGCTGCAAAGAAGCATTGCGCCGATGAGCAGGGTCAGAAACAGTTTTTTCATAAGATTCCTCCTTTGATTTTTCCGGTACTTTATTGTATATTACCATTGGGATTAGCCGAATGTATACGCTGCCGCAGTACAGACAACTTATTCGGATAAGATAATTATAGCATAGGATGGGTTTGTTGTCAATATCTTTCCTCAAATATAAAAAAGCCGAAGAATACCGCTCTTTTCGGGTATCTTCGGCTTTGGGTCATTTATACCGGGGGTCAGAAGGAATACATCACGATGCCCAGTACTGCGGAAATCAGGATCATGACAATGGGCGAGGGTTGTTTGCCTTTCCGTTTTTTTACGGCAAATCCGATGAGGAACAGGATGGCGAGGATGATCAGGCCTTTTATATCTGCATCCACACTTCCGCCGTCGATACCAAGCAGTGTACTCATGAACAAAGTCAATGCGGTACCGAGGATCAGGGCAATGACGCAGGGGCGGACACCGGAAAGGAAGGCCTGTACGCCTTTGTACTGCATGAAATTCCGCAGAAGTGCCGCAATCGCAAGGATGATCAGAAAGGACGGCAGAACCACACCGAGGGTGGCCAGAACAGCGCCGGGGATGCCTGCCTGATCGGAGCCGATAAAGGTTGCGAGATTCACGGCCAGCGGACCGGGGGTGGATTCGGATACGGCGATCCTGTTCAGAATCTCTTCTTCCGTCAGCCAACCGTGGGTAAGGACCTTTTCACGGACCATGGGCAGCATACTGTAGCCGCCGCCGAAAGCCAGAGCGCCGATCTGGAAAAAGGTGATAAACAAAGTCCACAGAATCATTTTTCATCCTCCTTTTTCCGGTGCAGGCATTCGATCAGATACAGAACCAGCCCGATGCCGCCGGCAATGAGGATATAAAATACCGTGGAAAAATGCACGGACAGGATGGAAAACAGGAGCATACAGGCAAGTACGCATGCAAAGATGATCACAGGCATGGGTTTCTTTTTCATACCCCTGAGCATCTTCATGCCTACGGAGAAAATCAGATAGACAACGCAGGCCTGAATCCCGCGGAAGGCGTATTCCACCGGTTTGCAGGTGAGAAATGCGTCCAGAAACAGGGAGATAATATAGATAATTACAAAGGAGGGGATGCAGACCGCGGTGGTGGCCAGGATTGCGCCAAAAATTCCGGCGAGCTTATAGCCGATGTATGTGGCGGCGTTGATGGCGACGGGGCCGGGTGTGGATTCGGCGATAGCGGCCAGATCCAGAAACTCGTTCTTATCCATCCATTGTTTGCGGCTGACCAATTCATTTTCCAAAAGTGCCAGCATGGCGTGTCCCCCGCCGAATGTAAACAGGCCGATTTTGAACATGGTCAGAAAAAGCTGCAGGTACAGATGTTTCTTATTCATTGACTTTCCCCCGATGCATTTATTCTATACCGCTGATTATATCATATCGTGTGCAGTACTGTCAAGTTTTCCCATAAAACAATGGTATTTTGCGCTTTCAGCCCTGCCTGTGTGCTTTGCTATTGCTATTTCCGCGGGGATATGGTATAATGTAAATGTATAACTGTACTGTATCCTATTTGTTTTACAGGAGAATGAAATTGTCAGCTGCATCCATGAATAAGATACCGGTAGCTCATGCTGCCTGCACCGCGTATGATGTTCCCCTGATCCGGGAGAAAATTTCTGCTCTGTTCCGTACTCTGCGGTTTACGCCCGATATGTTCGCGGGGAAGATCATTCTGGTCAAACCCAATCTGGTGATGGCGAAAAAGCCCGAATTGGCTGCCACAACCCATCCTGCCGTACTTCGTGCGCTTGCCGAGGTTCTGGCGGAATTTGCACCGAAGAAAATTGTCATTGCAGACAGCGCCGGCGGACCGTACAATCCTCCCGCTCTGCAGGTGCTCTACCGTACCTGCGGCCTGATGTCCTTGGCCGAGCTGCCCTTTGTGGAGCTGAACACCGACTGCAGCTTTGACAATGTGGAAATGGAAAACGGTCTCAGACTGCGCCACTGCCACATGATCCGTCCTGCCGTCGAAGCCGATGTCTGTATCAATGTATGCAAGCTCAAAACCCACGGACTGACCGGGTTAAGCTGTGCAACAAAAAATCTCTTCGGCCTGATCCCAGGTGTGGAAAAATTTGAAATGCACGCCACATTCCCGCAGATTGAAGATTTCTCGGAAATGCTGGTGGATATAACGGAGTATATGCGTGGACATACGGAATACATTGCCCTTTGCGACGGTATTCTCGGTATGGAAGGCAACGGTCCCACCCACGGAACACCTGTGGAAGCCGGTGTACTGCTGGCCTCCCGCTCCCCTTATGCACTGGATGTTATGGCCGAGCACATCATCGGATGCGACAGAGCGGTTCTGCATCTGGATGCGGCGGCGAAACGTGGTCTGGTTGTCCGGGACTGGCAGGAAATTCCTCTGCTGTCTGCGGATGAGGATGCTTCCCTGCCCGCTCTTTCCTTCCGGAAGCCCGATTCCACCTCCGGGAAGTTCCTGAAAAATCTCTCCGGCATCATGGGCGGTCGTCTGGCGGAGGCCTTTGCCGCAAGACCGGTGATCAAGGCATCTTCCTGTGTGGGCTGCGGTGTTTGTGTGCAGTCCTGTCCGGTACATACAATTGCACTGGTGACGAAAAAGCAGAAAAAGATCGCTTCCATCACACCCGACAAATGCATCCGCTGTTACTGCTGTCAGGAGCTTTGCCCCAAGGGTGCGGTCGTTCTGCGGAAAAATCCTCTGATCCGCTGGATCCATTGACATACGTGTTTTCATCTTATATTATCTGATTAGCGAGAGTATTTATGATCATTACAAAAAAAGCTTACGCAAAAATCAATCTGTATCTGGATGTTATGGGACAGCGTCCCGATGGGTATCACGATATCAAAAGTGTGATGCAGCAGGTCAGCCTTCACGACGATGTGACCGTACACCGCGACGGGCTTGCCGGTATCCGGCTGCTGGATATGTGCGACACCATCCCCAGTGACGAAAACAATATTGCCTATCGCTGTGCCGATGCGTTCCTGCGGAATTACGACATCCGTGAGGGTGTTTCCATCCGGATCACCAAGCGGATTCCCATTTCAGCCGGTCTGGCGGGCGGCAGTACGGACGGTGCGGCTGTCCTTCTGGCGCTGGCGGAGTTGTTTGCGGACAAGATCCCCACGGATCTCGATACCCTGTGTACTCTCGGCAGTACGGTCGGTGCGGATATTCCCTTCTGTATTGTCGGCGGATGCGCTCTGACGCTGGGGATCGGCGACCATATTACGCCTCTGGACTACACACCCGAATGTCGGATTCTCGTTGCCAAAAGCGGCAGCGGTATCTCCACTCCCCAGGCATACCGGATGCTGGATGAAAAATACGGCGACAGACTGCAGGAGGATTTCGGGGATTTTAATGCGTTCCTTACTTCTCTGCAGACAAGCAAGGTGCCGGCTTTCCTGCACAACACCTTTGAAGATGTGATTCTTCCTCTACACGAAGAAGCGGCCATGATCCGGGGAATCCTCGGTGAAAACGGCGGTATGCCTCTGATGAGCGGCAGCGGTCCTTCCGTATTCGGACTGTTCACCGATGAAGTACAGATGCAGAAGGCCTGCTACGAACTGATGAAAAAGCATATTGAGGTATATCTCTGCGATCCCGTTTCCCGTTTCTGATGGGCAAAAACAACTGAATAAGACAAAAACAGGCGGATCTGATTTCTCAAATCCGCCTGTGATTTTTTGTTTTGGAATTGCCTTACAGGATTAGCCCAGTCTTGCTTCCAGAGCAGCCAGTTCTTCGTGCAGTTCGGCAGGTACGCGATCGCCGATCAGCTCGTAGAATTCCTTGATGTTGGCAATGTCTTCCTTCCAGCTGTCGTGGTCAACGGAAACCAGTTCCTTGATGGTATCCAGGGTAACATCTTCCAGACCTTCGATGTTGATGTCTTCAGCCTTCGGAACGTAACCGATTGCGGTTTCAACAGCGTCTACCTTGTCGTCGCAGCGAGCCAGGATCCACAGCAGAACGCGGAGGTTGTCACCGAAGCCGGGCCAAATGAAGTTGCCTTCATCGTCGGTACGGAACCAGTTAACGTGGAAAATCTTGGGTGCGTTGGGGATCTTCTTGCCCATATCCAGCCAGTGCTTGAAGTAGTCACCCATGTTGTAGCCGGTGAAGGGACGCATTGCCATGGGGTCACGACGAACTACGCCGACAGCACCTGCTGCAGCTGCGGTGGTTTCGGAAGCCATGATGGAACCAACGAAGGTACCGTGCTGCCAGTTCTTGGACTGGTATACCAGAGGAGCAGTCTTTGCACGTCTGCCGCCGAATACGATTGCGGACAGGGGCACGCCTGCGGGATTGTTGAACTGATCGGACAGGCAGGGGCAGTTAACAGCCTTAGCGGTGAAACGGGAGTTGGGATGAGCGCCGCAGGTGGACTTATCCTTCTTATCGAACTTGGTGCAATCCCAGGGATTGCCCTTCCAGTCGATTGCGTTGCCGGGCTGCGGAGGATTCTTATCCAGACCTTCCCACCAAACGGTGTTTTCAGCAGTGTTGTGAACCACGTTGGTAAAGATGGTATCCTTCATGGTGGTGTACAGAGCGTTGGGGTTGGAGTTCAGGTTGGTACCGGGAGCTACGCCGAAGAAACCGTTTTCGGGGTTCATAGCCCACAGACGGCCGTCCTGACCGATGCGGATCCACGCAATATCGTCACCTACGCACCATACCTTGTAACCCTGCTTCTTGTAGATTTCCGGGGGAATCAGCATAGCAAGGTTGGTCTTACCGCATGCGGAGGGGAATGCAGCGGAGATATACTTAACTTCGCCGTTGGGGTATTCAACACCCAGGATCAGCATATGCTCAGCCATCCAGCCTTCCTTGCGGCCGAGGTAGGAAGCAATACGCAGAGCGAAGCACTTCTTGCCGAGCAGTACGTTTCCGCCGTAACCGGAGTTAACGGACCAGATGGTGTTGTCTTCCGGGAAGTGGCAGATATAACGGTTTTCTTCATCCAGATCAGCCTTTGCGTGCAGACCCTTGATGAATCCGGGATCATCGCCCAGAGCATCCAGTACATCCTTGCCTACGCGGGTCATGATCAGCATGTTCAGAACTACGTAGATGGAGTCGGTCAGCTCAACACCGTACTTGGCGAAGTCGGAACCTACGATACCCATGGAATAAGGGATAACGTACATGGTTCTGCCCTTCATGGAGCCCTTGTACAGTTTGGACAGTTTTTCATAACATTCAGCGGGAGCCATCCAGTTGTTGATGTTGCCTGCGTCTTCCTTCTTGGAAGTGCAGATAAAGGTTCTGCCTTCTACACGTGCAACGTCATTTACAGCGGTGCGGTGCAGGTAGCAGCCGGGCAGCTTTTCCTGATTCAGCTTGATCATTTCGCCGGTGGAGCAAGCTTCCGCACGCAGTGCTTCTGCCTGTTCTTCGGTACCGTCGATCCAGACGATCTTATCGGGCTGAGTCATGGCAGCCATTTCGTCAATCCAGGAAAGGACATACTTATTCTGTGTCATTGAGAAGTCTCCTTTATATAAATCAATTTTCTGCTATCATACATTATATCCTAAAAATGCAAAAATTTCAAGAAATGGAATATTAAATTTTTCGTACAATTATGAATGATTTTTTGGTGCTTTCCGCTAATTCAGACAGTTTTTCGATTTTCCTATCTATAATTTGCGGCATTTGACACAGATTATTCGAGATTTCTGCAGGATCGGGTCTGAATATATGTATATATTTTTTCCGGAATTTCTTTTCTTTTCATACAGCGTCAGGAGTACTGTTCTGCAAAAAAACGAAAATATCAGTTTTTTTACAGAACAAGTGTTTACTTTTTTCTCCGGATATGGTATACTGTATGCAGTCGGACTCTTATATAAGAAAGGAAGATGATCAATGAACGCTCTCACACCCAAGGAACAGTTGATTTTCGATTATATAAAAGACAATCTGCAGGAAAAGGGGTATTCCCCTTCCATCCGTGACATCCGTACCGCTCTGGATATCAAGAGCACCTCCACAGTGCACACCTATCTGGAACGGCTGGAGAAAAAAGGATATATACATAAAGAAAACGGCAAGAGCAGAACCCTGCGTGTGGAAGCAGATTCTCCTTCCGCACAGTACGGCAGAATGGTGGCTACCAGAGTCCCGATCGTGGGCCGTGTCACCGCCGGTCAGCCGGTCCTGGCTGTAGAAAACTTCGACGGCTTTGTCTGCTTCCCGGAAGAGGACGGTAAAACCCATGACGGTGAGCTGTTTGCTTTGCGTGTAAAGGGCACCAGTATGATCGATGCCGGTATTCTGGACGGAGATCTGGTGATCATCGAACGCACACAGACTGCCGAAAACGGTGAGATCGTCGTGGCGCTGGTGGATGATTCCGCTACCGTCAAGACTTTTTACCGTGAAGACGGCCATTTCCGTCTGCAGCCCCAGAACAAAACCATGGACCCGATTATTGTGGATGAGGTTGTCATTCTCGGCAGAGTGATCTCCAGCATCCGTTATTATGAATAATTTTCAAGCCAAGAAAGGAAAACACAACATGGCAAACGAAATCATCAAGGGTATGGGTTTCCACCATATCGCACTGAAGGCTAAGGATTATGACGCTTCCCTGAAGTTCTACACCGAAGGACTGGGCATGAAGTTCTACACACAGTGGGGCGAAGGCGACGGACGTGTCGGTATGCTGGATCTGGGGGATGGCTCCATTCTGGAACTGTTCGCCGGCGGCAACGATGAAGCGGAAGTAAACAACAAATACATTCATTTTGCGATGAAGGTTGAAGACGTTGACGCTGCTTACAACACCGCTCTGGCAGCCGGTGCAAAGCCGAAGACCGCTCCCAAGGTGGCTCCTTTGACCTCCGCTCCCGTAAGACTGACTCTGAACTGCGCATTTGTATACGGTCCTTCCGGCGAAGAACTGGAATTCTTCCGTATTCTGGAAGCAGAATAATAAGGAGATTTTCATGATCGCTACCCTCGTTTTTGTTGATGTAAAACCGGAATTCACTGCGGAATTCGAGAAGATCACTCTTTACAACTACGAAAATACCCGCAAGGAACCCGGCAATGTCCGTTTTGATGTGCTCCGCGACCGCAAGGATGAAAACAAGTACATTCTTTATGAAGTATTTGCCGACGAAGATGCCGCTGCCGCACACAAGGAAACGGAACACTACAAGGTATGGAGAGAAACGGTTGCGCCCATGATGGCTTCTCCCCGTTCTTCCATTCCCACAACGCCCCTTGCTTTTGACTGAGGTCATGTTTCACCGTTCCTTCTACACCACGGATGCCTGCACGCTGGCACGTAATCTGCTCGGCAAGGAACTGGTGTTATATACACCCGGCGGCAGAATCTCCGGCATCATCTCCGAAACGGAAGCTTACTGCGGCATCACGGACAGAGCGTCCCATGCTTTCGGCGGCAGGCGTACGGCCCGGAATGAGACCATGTACCTCTGCGGCGGGTTTGTGTATGTATATCTGATCTACGGCATTTACCATTGTCTGAACATCACCTCGGCGGTGGACGGTGATCCGCAGGCGGTGCTGATCCGCGGAGTGATTCCAAAGGACGGTATCGGACTGATGGCGGAAAACCGTATGCTGTACGGCAGAGGCAAAAGCAGGACTTCCCTGCCCACGGGTACAAAACATATCCGCACCATGACGGACGGTCCCGGTAAGTTATGTACTGCTTTCGGTATCACCCGGGAAATGGACGGATGGGATCTTTGCGCATCTGATGCAAGGATGTTTGTATCCGATATTGGTACAGCCCCCGATTCGGTGGAGGCTTTGCCAAGGGTCGGGATTGATTATGCCGGCGAGGACAAGGATAAGCCCTGGCGTTTTGTGGGGCATTTTCCGGAATTGTAAAATCAGACACAGGATATGCTCTCTGCTTTGAGAAAATATCCTGTGTTTTTGTTTCCGGAGGATGTTTCCTATTGACAAATTCCCACTAAGGATATATAATATAGATGTACCCCCTGACACAAAGATTTTCTGCGTGAAAGGCGTCGACAAAAAATGATATAGTTTCAGCTTTTTTTGCCGTGCCTTTTTCTGTGCTTTGAAGGGTACGGCTTATTTATTTGGAAAAAGGAGAACTTATGGAAACGCGTGTCGCCGTTATGAGCATCATTGTGGAAAACCGGGAAACTGCCGAGATTCTGAACACCATTCTCCACGAGTACGGAGAATACATCATCGGCCGTATGGGTATTCCGTACCGGCAGAAGGGGATCAGCATCATCAGTATTGCCATCGATGCACCCCAGAATACCATTTCCGCTTTATCCGGCAGGATCGGCAAGCTCCCGGGCATCAGTGTGAAAACGGCATTTTCCAATGTGGTATCCGATCATGCATAATATAACCGAACTGATTTACCGTCTTGCCGCGGAACATACCCTTTCTGCCGAGGAATACCGTATTCTGCTTACGGAGATCTCTCACGCGGAAACTGAGCTGCTGGCAAGACTGGCAAGAGAAACCAAGGAAGCGATCTACGGCAATGCGGTTTTCATCCGCGGGCTCATTGAGATCGGCAATATCTGCAAAAACGACTGCTATTACTGCGGAATCCGAAAAAGCAACAAAAACTGCGATCGGTACCGTTTGTCTGCGGAAGATATTCTGGCCTGCTGTGCAGAAGGATACGATCTTGGTTTCCGTACCTTTGTGATGCAGGGCGGCGAGGACGGCAGCTTCAGTGACGCTTTTCTCGTACCGCTGATTGAAACCGTCAAGAAAAACTGGCCCGACTGTGCCGTTACCCTGTCTCTCGGAGAACGGTCTCCGGAAAGTTATCGGGCACTGCGGCATGCCGGTGCGGACAGATACCTTCTGCGTCATGAAACCGCTACAAAATCCCACTACGAACAGCTGCATCCGGCGAATCTTCTCTGGCAGAACCGTATGGACTGTCTGCACAGTCTCAGGGACTGCGGGTATCAGGTAGGTGCGGGGTTCATGGTGGGGTCCCCCTTCCAGACAACGGAGATGCTGGCCGACGAGCTGAAGTTCATTGAAGCCTTCAAGCCGGATATGTGCGGCATCGGTCCCTTTATCCCCCACAAGGATACGCCGTTCCGGGATTACCCCGCCGGGTCTGCTGAGATGACCTGCCTGCTGCTTTCCTGTATCCGGCTCATTCATCCGCCGATTCTGCTGCCTGCCACCACGGCACTCGGTACGCTTTCCGAAAACGGGCGGGAAAAAGGAATTCTCGCCGGCGCAAACGTGGTTATGCCCAATCTTTCCCCTGCATCCGTACGCAAAAAATATATGCTTTACGACAACAAACTCTCCGACGGCGCAGAATCTGCCCAGGCCAAAGCTTCCCTGGAGGCAAGGCTTGCCGCAATCGGCTGTACTGCCGTGGTCGCCAGAGGGGATATTCAAAAATAAACATTATTACATTACATCATTCGGAGGACATTATGGCAATCTACAATCCCAAATCCCGTCATGCGGAAGAATTCATCAACGACGCCGAAATTCTGGAAACTCTGGAATATGCGGAAAAGAATAAACACAATGCGGCTCTGATCGATGAGATCCTCGAAAAGGCACGTCCCCGCAAGACTGCGCTGGGCTGCGAATGTGCGGGACTGACCCACAGAGAAGCATCCGTTCTTCTGGCCTGTGATCTGCCTGACAAGGTGCAGAAGATCTACGAAATCGCCGAAGAGATCAAGCTGGCCTTCTACGGCAACCGTATTGTTATTTTCGCCCCCCTCTACCTGTCCAACTACTGTGTCAACGGTTGTGTATACTGTCCGTATCACCTGAAGAACAAGACCATTCCGCGTAAGAAACTGACTCAGGATGAAGTACGGGCGGAGGTTATTGCGCTGCAGGATATGGGTCACAAGCGTCTGGCCATCGAAGCCGGTGAAGACCCGGTGAACAATCCGCTCGATTATATTCTGGAATGTATCAACACCATTTACACCACCAACCACAAAAACGGCGCAATCCGCAGAGTAAACGTAAACATTGCCGCTACCACTGTGGAAAACTACACCCGTCTGAAGGATGCCGGTATCGGTACCTATATTCTCTTCCAGGAAACCTATCACAAGAAGAGTTATCTGGAACTGCATCCCACCGGCCCCAAGCATGACTACGATTACCACACCGAAGCTATGGACAGAGCCATGGACGGCGGTATTGATGACGTGGGGCTGGGAGTTCTCTTCGGTCTGGAGCTGTACAAGTATGAATTTGCGGGACTGATCATGCACGCAGAACATCTGGAAGCGGTACACGGTGTGGGTCCTCATACCATCAGTGTGCCCCGTCTGAAGCGCGCCGACGACATTGACCCCGATGCATTTGACAATGGTATTGATGACGAAACTTTTGCCAAGATCACAGCCTGCATCCGTCTGGCAGTTCCCTACACCGGTATCATCATCTCCACAAGAGAATCCGAAGCGGTACGCAGCAAGCTGCTCCGTATGGGTGTTTCTCAGGTCAGCGGCGGTTCCCGTACCTCTGTGGGCGGCTACACCACCAAGGAACGTCCCCACGACACCGAACAGTTCGACGTTTCCGACCAGCGTTCTCTGGACGAAGTGGTACACTGGCTGATGGAAAACGGGCATATTCCCTCCTTCTGCACCGCCTGCTACAGAGAAGGCCGTACCGGTGACCGGTTCATGAGTCTGTGCAAGACCGGCCAGATTCTCAACTGCTGCCATCCCAATGCGCTGATGACGCTGACGGAATATCTGGTGGACTATGCGGGAGAAGACACAAAGAAGCTTGGCTATGAAGTCATTGCCAGAGAACTGAACAAGATTCCCAAGGAAAAGGTTCGTGCGATTGCGGAACAGAATATCGCCGATATCAAGAACTCCAACCGCCGCGATTTCCGTTTCTGATACGGTCCGGCAATCCTCACAAGGAGGTAGATTATGAGTCTGCATGAAACCACATCCGGTGAACGGGTACACATCGGCTTTTTCGGCAGACGGAATGCGGGAAAATCCAGTCTGGTGAACGCTGTGACCGGACAGTCCCTTTCCGTTGTGTCCGATGTGAAGGGTACCACTACGGACCCGGTGAAAAAAGCCATGGAGCTGCTCCCTATCGGTCCGGTGATGATTATTGACACGCCCGGTTTTGATGACGAAGGCGATCTGGGTCAGCTGCGGGTGGAAAAAACACGAGAGATTCTGGCCAAGACCGATGTTGCGGTACTGGTAACGGATGCTGCCGCGGGCATGGGAGAAACGGAACAGGCGCTTCTCTCCGTGATCCGGGAAAAGAATCTGCCTTATATTATTGTACACAACAAAGCGGATCTGCTTGATGAAGTCCCGGCGGCTTCCGAGGGGGAGATCTGGGTCAGTGCCAAAGAAAAACTGCATATTCATGAACTGAAGGAAAAGATCGGTGCGCTGGCGAAAAAAAGAGAGAACACCCGTCGGATCGTGGCGGATCTTCTCTCTCCGGGGGATGTTGTGATTCTGGTTACACCCATTGACGATTCCGCTCCGAAAGGCAGAATCATTCTTCCCCAGCAACAGACGCTCAGAGACATTCTGGATGCCGGCTGTACTGCTATGGTATGTCAGGATACGGAGCTGCCCGGGACGCTTTCTGCCCTTGCCGGACCGCCGCGGATGGTGATAACGGATTCCCAGGCTTTCGGGCGGGTGAACAAGATGGTGCCGGAAAACATTCCGCTGACCTCCTTTTCCATTCTCTTTGCAAGATACAAGGGAAATCTGGAGCAGCAGGTCAAGGGTGCGGCACGGCTTTCCGGTCTGAGTGACGGGGACAGAATTGTGATCGCGGAAGGCTGTACACATCACAGACAGTGCGGTGACATCGGTACTGTGAAGAT
The DNA here is from genome assembly GCA_015063745.1 of Oscillospiraceae bacterium. Taxonomy (GTDB): domain Bacteria; phylum Bacillota; class Clostridia; order Oscillospirales; family CAG-272; genus UMGS1696. Next base: position 16,174 of record SVTO01000049.1, read on the forward strand.
GCCCGCATGGATCGAGAATTTCTCAGGGGCAAAACCGGAATACACCTTTACAAGCGGCGGTGAATTTCCTGCCGATCTGTCCGAATACAGGCTGGTTGTACACTGCGGCGGATGTATGCTGACCGAGGCGGAAATGACCAACCGGGTCAAAACCGCTGTGGGTGCGGATGTTCCTGTTGTGAATTACGGGGTAGCGATTGCCCATATGCACGGAATTCTGCGGCGGAGTCTGGAACTTTTCCCGGATGTTCTTTCCCTTCTTGACGAATCATGACGGTTATGTTATAATAAAGAAAAAAATCTGGAGGAAAATATGAATTTCGAAATTATAGATTTTCATACACATCCCTTTCTTCTGTCTTCACAGAACATCTGCAACCATATAGAATTCTGCAATATGAGTCCGGAGCACACGCTGGATATTTTTGGTAAGATGGGGATTTCTAAAATCTGCGGCGGCGTGATTGCTTTGGATAACAAGGCCTTCCCCACCCTCTGGGATAAGGTACGGGATAACAACGACACGGCTCTTGCGTTGTGGGAACGGTACGGGGATTTCTATATTCCCGGGTTCCATATTCATCCTGACTATGTGGAAGAATCCATTGCGGAAATCCATATGATGCACGCCAAAGGGATAAAGCTGATCGGCGAGCTGGTGCCTTATATCGACGGATGGTCGGATGACTGTCTTGAAAATCTGACCGTTATCCTGAAGGAAGCCGCAAAATACAGCATGGTAGTCAGCTTCCATACCGGCGGGCATGATTTTTTGGATGACATGGTGGCACAAAACCGGGATATTCCCATCGTTGCCGCCCATCCCGGCGAATGTGATTCCGTACTGCGTCACATCGCACGTATGAAGAAATACGATAACTGTTATCTCGATCTCTCCGGCACCGGTCTTTTCCGGTACGGTGTGCTCAGACGCCTGATCGATGAAGTGGGTGCGGATCGGATTCTCTTCGGTTCGGATTATCCCACCTGCAATCCCGCTATGTTCCTCGGCGGCGTGATGAACGATCCGCTGATCACCGATGCGGAGAAAGAAAAGATCCTTTCTCTGAATGCAAAAAAACTGCTGTTTACTTAAAACAATTTCAATGTTTTTACGGGAGACAACACTATGAATACACGTGAATGGTTCAAACAGGCCAAATACGGTATGATGGTGCATTTCGGTCTGTATTCCATGCTGGGCGGCGAATACAGAGGAAAGCGCTGTAAGACCTATGCGGAATGGGGGCAGTCCTATTTCGCCATTCCCAACAAGGAATACGAGCAGCTGGCGAAGATATTCAATCCGATTTACTTCAATGCGGATGAGTGGATTTCTCTTGCCAAGCGCTGCGGTATGGAGTATTTCGTCATTACCTCCAAGCACCACGAAGGCTTTGCGCTGTTTGACTCCGAAGTCGATTCCTTCAATATGAAAGCCGCAACCTCATTCGGTCGGGATATTCTTGCCGAACTGGCGGAAGCCTGCTACAAGTACGGACTCCGCTTCGGTCTGTATTATTCGCAGGAGCTGGACTGGCATCATCCCCACGGCGGCGGATACGATAAAACCAATGAATACTGTGCCGGTCAGGGATGGTACAACTGCTGGGATTTCCCGGGTAAGGAAAACAAGGATTTTTCCATCTGCTATGAAGAAAAAATCAAGCCCCAGGTCAAGGAAATCCTCACCAAGTACGGTGATCTGTGTCTGATCTGGTTCGACACGCCCGGTGTGATTACCCCCGCACAGAGCCAGGAGCTGTTTGACATGATCAAGCAGTATCAGCCGGACTGTCTGATCAATTCCCGTCTCGGCAACGGTGTATACGACTATGTTTCCTTCGGCGACAACGAAATCCCCGATAAACTGCCTGTATTTTCGCCGGATATGCCTGTGGATCTGAACAACATCAACGGCGGCAAATATTCCCCCTACAACCTGTACGAAACCGCGGCTACCATGAACGACAGCTGGGGCTTCAAGTATTACGACCACAACTGGAAGAGCCCCGAAACCATTCTGAAAAACAAAAAGCATCTGAATGATATGGGTGTCAATTATCTGCTGAACGTAGGTCCCGACGGGTTGGGCAGAATTCCTTCTTTCTCCGAAGAAATCCTGCTCAAGGTAGCCGAAATGGAAGGCAGGCTCTAATCCACCAAAAACAAAGAACTGCCCCCGAAGAGCAGTAATTATCCCCTACCCTGTTTCAATACATTTTGAAAAGAAGGGGGATACAGTTAAGAATTTCCGCGTAAATCCCGAGAGGGAGAAAAACTTTTGTTGAAAAAAGTTTTTCTCCCTCTCTTGTTTTAATGCCTTTAGGCAGTTGAGCACGAAGTGCGAAACAGACAACCACCCGCTATGCGGGTGGGCAACAAAAGGTTATACCAAAAAAACTCCTAAGGTGGTACAATAGGAAAGACAAGTCTAT
>SVTO01000050.1 GCA_015063745.1 Oscillospiraceae bacterium
CCGAACACAGAAGTTAAGCTCTGTCGTGCCGAAAATACTTGGCTGGAGACGGCCCGGGAAGATAGGTATTCGCCAACACGAACATCCGAGGTCAGACTTAGTTCTGACCTCGTGTTGTTTCTACCAAACCTGCCGGTACATGTGCAGCCTAACATTCGATTTAGTCTATCTAAATCACATCGTACGACTCCGGACTGCCGTTGGAAATTCACGCCAGTGAATTTCGGGTACATGTGCAGACCAGGTTCCGATTTAGTCATACTAAATCACATGTACAGTCCTCCATAGCTCAGTCGGTAGAGCACCTGACTGTTAATCAGGGTGTCACTGGTTCGAGTCCAGTTGGGGGAGCCAAAGACCTTCGTTCGCGAGGGTCTTTTTTCTTTTATTTCGGGGTAATATTGTGAGAAACCAAATATAATGTGGAAAACTGCGTTTTACAGTTTCACAAAATCCAAAAAGACTGCCCGAAAAGACAGCCTTTTTGTTTTTTTCAACCAATCTCACTTTCCAAGAAAACGGAAGAAATTGTCGTGGAAGAGTTTCTGACGGTTTTCTTCGGAAATGGCGAGTTCATCGAGAATCTGATTGTCGAATTCGAGCCATTCCTTAACCCATTCGGTCTTGTATTTTTCCGTGTCCGCATCACTGCCGTAGAGGATGTTGTCGCATACATCGTAGCCGACGGTGTAAAGCTTTGTCAGCAGCTCGCGGCGGTAGATCTTCGGTGTGCCTGGGGTCAGGTCGAAGTACATTTCGGCAGTGTTCTTCAGGCGGTGCGTGTCCTGGAACTTGCCGTAGAGGGCGATGCATTCGTCGATCCATGGCCAGGAGCAGTGTCCCATGGAGAAACGCAGGCCGACGATGTCCAGCAGGGATTCCCAGTTCAGGGGACGGTTATACTGGGAGGAAACCTGGCAGTCCCACAGAATACCGGAATGGAAGAACAGGGGCAGGTCGAGGTTGGCGATCTCCTGGATCACGTCCATGCTTTTGGTTTCGGAAACGTAGAAGTCGGTGCAGATGATCTTGAAGCCTGCGATACCGGCTGCGGCGGCTTTGCGGATGTTGGGGATAATATCTTCTTCGTAGGGATGGATCCACATAACAGGGAAGAGTCTGTCCTCGTAGCCTCTGCACCAGTTCTGGACTTCGGCAAGGCGGTCATCGAAGGAGGAACCCAGTTCGGGCTGTGCGCGGTCCGGCCAGTTGGAGAAGATGCAGGCACCGTAAACCCCTGCGGCGTCCATTTTAGCCAGCAGATCCTTCGGGTCGGGAACGGTGTTGTTGGCGTGGGTATGCATATCGATAATTTTCATAATAGTCCTCCGGTATGACAGCGGATCGGATTGTGTGCGCTGTCCTGTTTTCTTCATTATATCATAAGCATTTCGGAAAGTCAACGGGAATCGGGTTGCGGAAGCAGATTTGCCGATGCGTTGGGAAACAGTGACGTGGAGAAAAGAAAAAAACAGAAATTTGTATTTTTGTTGGCAACTGAGGGTGAACTGTGGTATAATAGAGTACGTTGAAAACATTTTCCGGAGGAAAATATGGAAAACGAAAAAGATATATATAAAACAAGCCGGTTCATGTACATACTGGAAGCGGCGTTCGAATATTTTATCAGTCTGATGGTAGCGGGGGCGTATCTGGCCAGGCTGACCACCGAGATCGGGATGTCCGATGCCATGACGGGGATCATCAGCTCCCTTGGATCGCTGGCATCCTGTTTCCAGATTGCGGCGATATTTCTGTTTGCCAACCGGAACGTGAAGAAGCCCCTGAGTATTCTGTATCCGATCGCCAGAATCTGTTTTATATTCCTGTACATCATCCCGTTTCTGGACATTCCCGGATCGGTGAAGGCGGTAATATTTATTGCGTCCCTTTTCGGCGGGCGGCTGATCACCAATGCGATCAACTCTCCGAAGATCAACTGGTTCATGTCCCTTGTGGACGACAACAAGCGTGGAAATTTCACGGCCAACAAGGAGATCGTATCCCTGATCGGCGGCATGGTATTCTCCTACGCCATGGGCGGAGCGGTGGACTGGCTGGAGGAAGCGGGCAAGCACACCGAGGCTTTTATTCTCTGCGGCATAACCATTTTTGTGCTGACGGTTCTGCATACTGTGACCCTGCTTGTATCGAAGGAAAAAAACCTTACGGTGGAGGAAAAGATACCGATCCGCAGACTTCTGCCCGAGATGATCCGGGACACCACGGTCATGAAGGTGATTCTGGTATCCGTGCTGTGGACGGTGGCAACCCATATCACGACCCCCTTTGAGGGAACGTACCGCATCAAGGAGCTGGGATTTTCCATGACCTTTATTTCCGTAGGATCCATGGTATATTCCGTCATCCGTGTGCTGGCATCCAAGCCTCTCGGAAAATATGCGGACCGGCATACCTTTACGAAAATGCTGAATTTCTGTTTTGCCGCCGCGCTGATCGCCTTTCTGGCCGGCGCATTCACGGTCCCGGAAAACGGCGCACCGCTGTACGTGCTGTATAATGTATTCTACGGCATCGGCATGGCGGGAATCAACAGCGGCAATATCAATCTGATCTATGAACACGTGAGCAAGGAAAAACGCGTCTGCGCCCTCGCCCTGAAAGACGGCATCGTAGGCCTGGTAGGCTTCGGAACCACCCTGGCCGCCAGCCGCCTGGTAGAATACATCCAGCAAAACGGTAACCACCTGTTCGGCATCCCCCTCTACGCCCAACAGGTAACCTCCGCCCTCGGCGCCGCAGTAATAGCCGCCATCCTGCTGTATCTGAACACGGCTATACGGCGGTTGTGAGGGGAGTTTTTGTGGGGAAGGGAGAAAAACTTTTTGGGAAAAAGTCTTTCTCCCTTCCCCACGCCCCTACCCTCTTTTCAAAAAGCTTTGGAAAAAGGGGGATTATGGGGAAGTTGAAGCTCTGACGGTGATTGGGAACTGTTGGAGTTTTTTTATGAAAGGGATATTGTAACGGGAAATTCAACCGATATTGCAATGGGAATTCAACCGATATTGCAATGGGAATTCAACCGATATTGCAACGGGAATTATTTCACCGTAGGGACCGGCGTCCCCGACGGTCCGTTTCCAAACATCATCCACCCAACCAACCCACAACGGTACATATTTCAATCCTAAAAAATCCCACAAAATATCGTGTATCCTGTATTCGGACCGTCGAGGACGCCGGTCCCAACAAGAGGTTGCGCCATCGGCCCACACAAATGATTGGGACGTACGGGAAAAAGGATGTGGGTTTTCCGCCAAAAAAGGACCGCCTGTTTTGTCAAGCGGTCCTAAGATTACGGTATTGATTATGCGAGGAGATTGTGATCGTTTTTGATCAGGGCGATTTCGGTCGGGTCGTAACCGGTTTCGAATTCCCAGGGCATGAAGTATGCCAGCAGCGTCCAGCCCCAGAACGGATCCAGACCCCGGCCTTCTACGGATTCGGAGGTGAAATATTCTCTGTCGCCGATGCGCTTTACGTTGTCGTGGGTGATCTGTGCCAGTTCTTCTGCTTCCTTGGTGTAGCCGTACTTGCGCAGACCCTGGAATACATAATAGTTTGTGGGAATCCAGGTGTTGGCACGCCAGTTACAGCAGCCCGGAATGTCGGTGGGCAGGAAATCTTCGGAGTAGCCGGGTTCGCTGGCGGACAGTACCGGATAGGGGAAGGGGCGCTTGAATTCCGCCGGGTTGAACAGGTACTTCTCCAGCATATCCTTCGCCTTGTCACCGTCCACAACATCTGCCCACAGCGCCGCAAAAGCACCGATGTAGCGTACACGGATCTTTTCGCCGGTGCGCTTGTCCACATCGTAGAAGAAGCGGTCGTTTTCGTCCCACATCATTTCCAGAATGGTCTTCTTCAGTCGTTCGGAATGGGCATGGAAGTAGGCCGCATCCGCATCCTTGCCGAAGATTTCGGCGATCAGGGCGAATGCCTTGCTTTCACGAACCAGATAGCAGTTCAGATCCACGCCGCAGCAGAAGTAGTCGCTGCCCTGCTGCCCATTCCAGCCAACCCATGTACCGGCTCTTTCGTGCTGGTTGTCCATACCGGTATGCAGTGCACTGTCCCAGAATGCGAGCCCCTTGTAGTTGTCGGGGTTTTCCAGCCAGTAGGTAACATATTTCTTCATACGCTCATACAGGCGGAAATCGTTTGCCTTCAGGAAATCCAGATTGCCGTCGCGGTTGTACACCAGCAGGGCGATCTGTGCCAGGAAGGGCTTTACGTTTTCGGAAACCTGAATATCGGGCCCCTTGGAAGAACGCTGGATATGACCGTTTTCCTTCATCAGCTCCAGAAAGATTTCCACACCGTTGCGGGCATAGGTGGTTTCCCAGCCCAGATACAGCTGTACGATGGATTCGAAATACTGGTCCCAGTCATACAGGGTAGCATATTCATAGCCGGTATAGTATTCCTTACCGGTACCGCAGTCGGTATCGATGAACACACCCTTCTGGTGCATCATCTCGTTGATTCTTTCAAAATCGTTCTTATACATAATATCACTCCTGTCTGAGTTATTTTCATGCCATTATTATAGCATAAAACCGATGTGATGTCTATAATTTTACAATATTTATATTGACAAACGAAGGGGATTCTAATATAATTAAAGTAGAAAACAAGGGATAAAATAACTTTGTCCTGCCCCGCCTTTTCCCGTTTTGGATGGGGGATGGCGGCGCAATACCGCGGAAACTTTTTTCCGGAAAAGCTTCCCGTTTACTGCAAAAACAATATTATTCAAACCAAAGGAGATATACTATGAAACTTTGTGTACCTGTGCCGTGGTTTTTTGACACGGAGTCTACTGAAGGATTCTGCAATGCGGTTCGTTCCGTAAAGGAACTGGGTTTTGACACCATTGAAACGTATCAGTGGAAGCATCTGGACCTGAAGAAGGTAAAGGAAGCGCTGGACGAAACCGGTGTTAAGCTGCTGAGCATGTGCGTAACCGAATTCCGCCTGACCACTCCCGAACACAGACAGCTGTGGCTGGACGGTCTGAAGGAAACCTGCGAAGCCTGCGAATATCTGGGTGTAAAGCGTCTGATCACCCAGGTAGGCAACGATTCCGGCGCGGCTCGTGAAGCACAGCACGCTGCGATCGTAGAAACCCTGATCCAGGGTGTACCCACCATGAAGGCCAGCGACATCATCGTTATGCCCGAACCTCTGAACGTACTGGTAGACCATCCCGGCTACTATCTGATCTCCGCCAACGAAGGTTTTGACATCATCCGTGAAGTCAACTCCCCCAATGTAAAGCTGATCTACGATATGTACCACCAGCAGGTTTCCGAAGGCAACATCATCCCCAGCGTTGTCAACAACCTGGATCTGATCGAACACCTCCACGCTGCAGGCCATCCCGGCAGAAACGAAATGTGGAACGGCGAAACCGATTATAAGAACGTATTTGCAGCCATCGACAAGGCCGGCTATACCGGTTACTGCGGCGTAGAATACGCTCCTCTGCTGGATCCCATCGAAAGCCTGAAGAAGGTTAAGGAAATTTACGGTAACTGAAAACAATGATTGATCCGGGGAGGGGAAGCTTACACAAAAAAGTTACTCCTCCCCGGACCCCTCCTCTTCCGAAACGCAGGAAAGAGGAGGGGATTTTTTGCTTGAAAAAAGGGTGTTGGGTTTTCGGGAAAATGTACTTGACAAACATGGATGGATATGGTAACATAACGACAACAAGGCGAATTTTTCTCTCATGGGAGGGTTGGGATATGACTGAGATTTATAAGCTGTCGGAGAATGTGTACCGTGTGATCAGCTGGGAGTACCGGAAGCTGCGGGAATCGCTGATGACGAAGTACGGACTGCTGGATATGGCATTTGACGGCGAACCGGAGCTGATTTATGCCGGGGATGAGGACAAAGCATCCTTTGTACGGGGGTATACGCTGGATTTTGCGCTGAAGCCCTATCTGGACGGCGGGTTCGAGATCCGTCTGGGACTGGATCCTGCGGACAGACTGTTCGGTCTGGGGGATGTTACCCGCAAGCACGTACAGCACCGCGGCACATCCGTCTATATGCAGCAGGCCGACTACACGGCATACGGACCGACACCCTATCTGATGAGCAGCCGCGGATGGGCGGTCTTGCTGAACTGCACCTATGCCCACACCATCGACATGGGTGAGACCAATCCCGACGAGCTGTACATCCACTCCAAGCGCGGGGTGCTGGATCTGGTGGTTATCTGCGGCGAGAGCATGCGGGAAGCGCTGTATCTGCAGGGTAAGATAACAGGCCGTCCCACCATGTTCCCGAAGCCCTTCTACGGTCTGACCGTGGTACACAACGAACAGGCCACCGACCGTTCCGTGATCGAGGATGCTCTGCATTATAAGGAAATGGATATCCCTGTGGATACCTTCGGGCTGGAACCCACATGGATGGAAACGAATTACGACGAAACCCTTGAGAAAAAGTGGAACAGACAGCGGTTCAACTTCTGGGAATGGCAGGGTGAGGATGCTTATTACTTCAATTTCGTGGAAGCACTGAACAACATGGGCTACAACCTGAGTCTCTGGATGTGCTGCAGCTACGACCTGTTCTGGAAAGAAGAAAACGACATGACCCCCGGCGCGGAAGGCCCTGCAGACGACGTAAGCGGCCGCATCATTCAGGACGCCCATCTGATGGAAGGCTACCGCATGGATAAGATTACGAAGCGGGAAGAGCCCTGGTTCAAGCATCTGGAAAAATTCGTGGACAACGGTGCGGACAGCTTCAAGCTGGACGGCGCATGGCAGGTTATCCCTTTCCCGGACCGCGTATGGGCCAACCGCTATACCGATGACGAGATCCGCAATATGCATCCCGTGGTATACGCCCGCCAGATGAAGGAAGGATTTGAGAATTATACCGGCCGCCGTTCCATGATCTACACAGCCGGTGCATTCCTGGGCATCCAGAAATATGCCGCAACATGGGCAGGCGACACCGGCGGATCCCTGGACGTGCTGGTTTCCCTGATGAACTACGGTCTGAGCGGACATTCCAATACATCCTTTGATATGTACGCCCGTGACAAGGCTGCGATCCATGCCGGATTCCTTGCGCCCTGGAGCCAGCATCAGAACTGGTCCACATGGGATTATCCCTGGTGCTTCTCTTCACCGGGACTGACGGAATCCTACAGATGGTATTCCAAGCTCCGTTCCTCCCTGTTCCCCTACATCTACACCAATGCCCATACCGCAAGCGAAACTTCCTACCCCGTACTGCGCCCGCTGTGTCTGGTATACCCGGAAACATCGGCCTACGATGGCGTGAAGAACGAATATATGCTGGGCGATGCATTCCTCGTGAGCGCATGGAAGAATGACATCATCCTGCCGGAAGAAGACGAATGGTACGATTACTTCACCGGCAAGAAGTACGACGGCCCGCGTCAGTTCGTGAACAACCCCACCGGTGTGGCAGGCGGCGGACTGTTTGTCAAGGCCGGATCCATCGTGGTCATGCAGGACTGGGCACATTCTCTCCGCAACTACCGCCCGGATAAGCTGTACATCCACGTATACCCCGGCAAGGATACCGCATTCACCCTGTACGAAGACGACTGCTATACCGACGGCTACGAAAAGGGCGAATTTGCCGCCACGAAGATCGAGCTGAAGGACAATGTGCTGACGGTTTACCCGAGAGAGGGTACATTTACTTCCTACCGCGGCCGGAATTTCCGTTCTCCCACCGGGGACGATTCCATGCCCGCACCTGTGGATTTCGAGGTCGTATGGCATCACGAAGACGGCACCACAGTATCCGAAATGATTCCCGCCGCAGCCTATGCCGAAGGTCCTGCGCCCGTGGAAATGAAATAATGAACTTTAATTTTCTCTACAAAGGAGGATGAATATCATGATGACCGAAATGTACAAGCTGGCGGAGGGTATCTACCGCATCAAGCATTGGGATTATAAGAAGAAGAGAGAATCCCTGATGCCCAAGTACAAGCTGATCAACGTAAAGCCCGAGGGGGAAGCGGAAAAGATTTTTGCCGAAGAGGGCAATACTGCCGTAATCCGTGAAAACGGCTATGAGCTGGCCTTCACTCTGGGGGATGACTACGACGGCGGCTTCGATCTCCGTATGCCTCTGGATCCCGCTGACCGACTGTTTGGTCTGGGGGACGTTACCCGCAACACGCTGCAGCACCGCGGCAAGATTATGCGGATGCAGATTGAAAACGTACATTCCTACGGCCCGATCCCCTATCTGATGAGCAGCCGCGGCTGGGCAATCATCGTCAACTGCTCCTATGTCCACACCATCGACGCAGGTGCAACCAATCCCGACGAGCTGCACATCTGGAGTGACGAGGGTGCGCTGGATATCATCGTGATCTGCGGTAAGAATATGCAGGATGCGCTGTATCTGCAGGGTAAGGTAACAGGCCGTCCCACCATGATGCCCAAGCAGTTCTACGGTCTGACCGTGGTACACAACGAAGCGGCGGATGTACATTCCTTCATGCACGATGCTCTGCGCTATAAGGAAAGAGACCTTCCCGTGGACACCTTCGGTCTGGAACCCACCTGGATGGAAAGATTCTACGACGATTCCACGGACAAGAAATGGGACTACAACCGTTTCCCGATCTGGGACTGGATGGGCCCCCACGCCTACGGTGCGAACTTCCCCTATAACCTGAACCAGATGGGGTACTCCCTGTGCCTGTGGCTGAACTGCAGCTACGACTTCTTCTGGAAGGAAGAGGAAGACATGAAGAAGGACGCGGACGCCGATTACGGTGATGCGGTCATCAAGGATAAGCATCTGACCTACGTGCGCCGCACCGACCCCGTAACCAAGAAGGACGAGCCCTGGTTCGAACATCTGAAGAAATTCGTGGACAACGGCGCGGATGCCTTCAAGATGGACGGCAATACGCAGGTAACGCCCTGTCCCGACCACATCTGGGCAGACAAATACACCGATGCGGAAATCCGCAATATGTACTGCGCCGTATATGCCAAGCAGATGAAGGAAGGCTACGAAGAATACACCGGCCGCAGAGGTATGTTCTATACGCCCAGCGCTTATCTGGGTACCCAGAAGTACGCGGCAACATGGGCAGGGGATACCGGCGGCAGCATCGCATCCCATGTTTCCCTGATGAACTACAGTATGTGCGGCCATGCCAACTGTTCCTTTGATATGTACGCAGGCAATGCGGTAGCCCACCACGCCGGCTTCCTGGCACCCTGGGCACAGCATATGGGCTGGGCAAACTGGGACCTGCCCTGGTTCTTCAATACGGATACCCATGCGGAAGAAAGCTACAGATGGTACGCCAAGTTCCGTTCCGCTCTGTTCCCGTACCTGTACAGCCTGGCACACGAAGCCAACACGACTTCCATGCCCCTGATGCGTCCGCTGCCCCTGGTTTACATGGACACCGACAAGTACGACCGTGTACACAACGAATTTATGCTGGGCGGCGCATTCCTCGCAAACGCATGGGATATGAATATCATTATGCCGGAAGAAGACGAATGGTACGATTTCTACACCGGCAAGAAGTACGACGGCCCCTCCAGGTTCACCTTCAAGCCGGACTTCATCCACGGCGGTGTTCTGTACGTCAAGGCCGGCTCCATCGTTGTGCTGCAGGATCCCCACTATTCTCTCCGCAACTACCGCCCGGATAAGCTGTACATCCACGTATACCCCGGCAAGGATGCCCAGTTCACGCTGTACGAAGACGACTTCTGGAGCTACGCTTACGAAAAGAAGGGTGAATTTGCCACCACGAAGATCGAGCTGAAGGACAATGTGCTGACGGTTTACCCGAGAGAGGGCAGCTTCAAGCCGTATCAGGACATTCACCGCAACCGTATCTCCCCCACCGGCGACGACACCATGCCCGCACCTGTGGATTTCGAGGTTGTATGGCATCATGAGGACGGTACCACCGTTTCCGAAATGCTTCCCGCTTCTGCCTATGCGGATGGCCCTGCGGCTGTGGAATATAAGTAATCCATAATACAATTCTGTCTTTGGGAAAGGGCAGGGGATGTGGAAAAACGCATCCTCTGCCCTTTTTTGGGGGGTGTTTTGGTGAAAAAACCAGGGGGAGAGGAAAAACTATTTGCGAAAAAGTTTCTCCTCTCCCCCGAAGATTTGCGCAGCAATTCTTCTACCCTCCTCTTCTTTTCAAAAAACTTTGAAAAAGGGGGATGTGTTTGGTTTGGGTGGATAGTGGGATAGGTGTTACGATATTACGGTACGATACATTCTTCACGATACATTCTTTACGATACATTCTTCACGATACATCCTCCGTTCTCCATTTTCCGTAGGGGAGTAGCTTGCTGCTCCCGCAACGAAGGGCTACAGAGGTACATTCGGATGGAAATCGTACGTTTGCGGGAGGATCAAGATCCTCCCCTACGATTTTGGGGAGAGTTGGGTTTACAGCGGGGGAGTGCGGCGGGCAGAGGGGAATTCGGCAAATAGGTATTCCGTAGGGGAGTAGCTTGCTGCTCCCGCAACGAAGGATTACAGAGATACATTCGGGTGGAAATCGTACGTTTACGGGAGGATCAAGATCCTCCCCTACGATTTTGGGGAGAGTTGGGTTTACAGCGGGAATGTACGGCGGGCAGAGGGGAATTCGGCAAATAGGTATTCCGTAGGGGAGTAGCTTGCTGCTCCCGCAACGATGGGTTACAGAGATACATTCGGGTGGAAATCGTACGTTTGCGGGAGGATCAAGATCCTCCCCTACGGTTTTTGGGGAGGATTTACAGCGGGAAAGTATGGTGGGCAGAGGGGAATTCGGCAAATAGGTATTCTGTAGGGGAGTAGCTTGCTGCTCCCGCAACGATGGGTTACAGAGATACATTCGGATGGAAATCGTACGTTTGCGGGAGGATCAAGATCCTCCCCTACGATTTTTGGGGTGATTTACAGCGGGGGAGTGCGGCGGGCAGAGGGGAATTCGGCAAATAGGTATTCCGTAGGGGAGTAGCTTGCTGCTCCCGCAACGATGGGTTACAGAGATACATTCTTTTTTCAAAAAACGTCCCGTTCCCCCTCACAAACGCCCAAGAACCACTCAAATATCCCCAACCCATCCACGGTATCATCGCGGTGGCGGGAAAGGGTGGTGCGTTCGGGGTGCCATTGGATGGAGAGGATGGGGAGGGAGGTGTGGATGAGGGCTTCGGGGATGGAGTCGGGGAGGGAGGTGTGAGTGATTTGCAGGCCACGGCCGGGGATGGCTACAGCCTGATGGTGGGCGCTGTTGACCGGGAAAGTTTCGCCGTAGAGCTTTGTCAGAATGTGGTCGGGGGCGAGACCGGGGACGGCGGTGACTTCGTGAACCAGATCCTCGTCAGCGGTATGACGTTCGCTGGTGGCAATGTGCTGGGTGAGTGTGCCGACGAAATATACATTGATCAGCTGATGACCGCGGCAGATGCCCAGAACAGGCTTGCCGGCTTTCACAAATGCATCCAGCAGCGCCATTTCGTATGCGTCTCTGGCTTCGTCAATGTTTTTCGACCCGGCGATCTCTTCACCGTAATACCGGGGATGAATGTCCACGCCGCCGCAGAGCAGCAAACCGTCGTGCTCTTCGGCTACATTGTCCGTAAACGGCTCGCAGTACCCGCCGCAGCAGATCCCGCCGCAATGCTGTACCGCATCTTTATAATATGTTGTTTTGGTGTTGAGCGACATGAAAATTTTCGGTGCCATAGGAACTCCTTTTGCCTGTGATTGTGGAAAACTGTGCATTTGCAGTATATTTCACAATATAAAAAACGATACGATTTATAAAGAAAAACCGCAGGAGACCTGCATTGCTGCATGATCTCCTGCGGAGAGGAAGGTTGGCTTATTCAGGGATGGCGATTAGCCTTCCATATCCAGAATGTTTACACAGAACTTCTGGAGAAGCTGTGCAAGCTCGCCTCTGGTAGCATCCTCTTCGGGCTTCAGCAGGTTGTAACCGCTGGTAACGGTGAACTTGTTCTTTACAGCATACTGTACAGCTGCACGTGCCCATGTGGGAATCTGGTCTTCATCGGATGCGTTGATAACGATGCCGGATGCGCTGGTGTTCACACCAACTACCAGACCTGCGTAACGCTGCATCAGAACGTACATTTCGTTGTGGTTGATCGCAACGGTGGGACGGAATGTGCCGTCTTCGTAACCTTCAACCAGACCGATGGAGGTTGCCCATTCGATGTAGGGGATAGCCCAGGAGATGTCGTGGGTGTTGCCGTTGATCGTAACGGTGTCCTTAACGTCCGGGAAGCTGGAGGTCTTGTACTTGCTTACATCAACACCTGCCAGACGGCCCAGAACGGTTACGAACATAGCTCTGGTCATATCCTTGTGAGGTTCGAAGGTGGTAGCGGAAGTACCGTTGAACAGACCGTTGTCGTATACGAATGCAACTGCATCGTAGTAGTCAGCGCTCTTGTAAACATCCTTGAAGGGGTTGTCCCATTCTTCTTCCTTGAAGGTAACGGTGATGGTCAGGTCGCCTTCAACGTTTTCGATGGTCAGAATACCGTCTTCGTCAACCAGCTTGGTCTTGTTGTTTACGCGAACGGTGTTGATTTCGTAGCCCTTGTCGGGAGTGATGGTGAACTTGGCGTCGTTGCCGTGGGTAACTTCATCGGGACCGGTAACCTTACCATTCTTGGTAGCGGTGATGGTTACTTCATACTTACCTGCACCCTGAGAGTTGCGGTCGATCACATAGTCCTTACCGGAGCGGATGATGATGTTGTCATTCGCGTTGGTGGTGTAGATCAGAGTACCGTCGTTCTTAGCGGTGTTGGTGAAGGTGATGGTGATGTTGGAGGCAGCCTTACTGTAAACGTACAGTTCGCCGCGGATCATGGTCAGGGAGTTGCCGTTCATGTCGATGGTCAGAGTCTTGGAAGAAGAGTAGTCCGCGGACATGGTAACATCCTGCATGAGCTTGATTTCGTCGCCGCTTACTGCGTCAGCCAGAGCGTCTTCGAAGTTTTCGTAAGGAGTCTGCTTGTAGTAGTATCTGCCGGAGTCATTCTTGGTGTAGGTGGTCAGAATGCATGCGGGAGTATCTACGGTAACAGCTACTTCAGCGGTCTTGGTGGTGGTGCTTGCGGGGTTGGTGATCTTTTCCTTCAGGGAAACAACGATCTTGGTGTCGCCTTCGTCCATGGTGGAAGGAGAAAGAGTGATGGTGTAGGTTACGCCGCTTTCGGTGAAGGTAGCGGTGTGGAGGGTGGAACCGGCAGCACCGGATGCAACCTTGATGAGTCTGGAGGAACCGTCGTTGTACTTAGCCATGATTTCGAAATCTGCCACAGCGGGAGTTTCGCCGGCCAGGTAGCGGGTCTTGGTGGTTTCTACGGTGATGGAATCCAGAATGGGACGAACGGTAACGGAAACGGAGATTTCCAGTTCGGTTACGGTACCGGTCAGAGGATCCTTAACGCCTACCTTCTGAACAAGGGAACCCTTGCCGGTGTAAGCGGGGAAGCTCTTGGTGGTAACAACGTCCTTCAGGTCGTAACGCTTGGTCTTGATGTCGCTGTTTTCATATACGAACAGGATTACGTAGTCAGCGGTATCGAAGGATTCGCCTACATAGTAATCTGCGCGGCCGCTGTTGAGGATAACAACGTCGGACAGTTCAACGCCGGCGGGTTCAACCTTCATAGCGGAAGCGGGAATGGTTTCGTTCAGGGTAATACCGGTTTCGGGGTTCTTGTAGGTAACGGAGATATCAACGGGTTCGGTCAGGGTGGTGCCCTGTGCGGGAACTACGGTGATATAGTCGGAGTTGTAGGTTCTGGTAACGGTGTTGCCGTTTTCGTAGGTCAGGTGAATATCCAGACCGGTCAGATCCAGAGTATCGCCTTCCTGGTAGGTCATCTTGGTGGGGTAATCAGCCTTGCTGATTTCCATCTTGACTACCTTGTTTTCGGTAATATCGAAATCGTTGGGCAGGTTGATCTGGCTTTCCACGTCAACGTTTTTGGAAGTGATGGTCTTAACGGTGATTACGCGGGTACCTCTGTCGAAGGGAGTGATAACCATCTTCAGAGCAGCGATATCTTCGGGAACGGTGAGAACGTCACACTTGTCTTCCGCACAGTTGTGAGGACCGTCGGTATAGTGAACGGTAACTCTAACGTTGTCCCAGTCTTCGATTCTGTCGCCGAGGGTCATGCCGTCAGCATAGGTCTTGCGGGAGTTGGTGAGCCATTCGATATCTACATCCTTGGGGTCTCTGCCGAAGGTGATGTAGTCGCTGATGAGCCAGCTCTTCTTGGTCTGGTTCTTTGCGGTGTCGAAGTTTTCGGACTTGATGGAGAAGTAGGTGTTTTCGTCGATGGTGGTATCGGCCTGGGTGCAATTCTTGTCGATCCAGAATTCAAAGGTGTAGTTGCCTACTGCCTTGTAGTTCTTGTCGTTGTAGGAGAGGTTGCCGCTGCCGGCCTTGTCGTAGGTGGCGATAACACCGATTTCGGAAGCCAGGATGTCAGCGGTTACCTTGGCATCGGAAGCCAGGGGAACGTCGGGTGTATCGTAAACGTCGATTCCGGTGATGTTGGAGTTCTGAACGTCCAGTTCATAGGTGCGTTCGAAGGTGTGGCCGTTCGCGTCGATGTAGGACAGGGTCAGATATTCGTCGCCGCCGAATACTTCAACGGAAGTAACAGCTGCCAGGTTGGCCTTGCTTTCCGCCTTGGTGGAGCCTACGCCCATCTTCAGGTTGGCGAGAGTGCCGTTTACGAAAGCAGCCTTATCGTTGTAGTATACGTTCAGGCCGGTAACCTTGATCACGGATTCGGTGAAGTAGTAGTCGGAGTCGGTAATGATGTGCTTAGGTCTGTAAACGTCGCCGTCCAGAGCAACATCCACAACGGCATCCATGCCGATGATCTTGTTGGCAACCAGAGTGAAGTTCAGGGTGATAACCTGATCGGTCTGGCCGCTCTTCTTGGCGGTGAGAACGAGCTTTGCGGTCTTTCCGGCAGCGTTGTCACCGGTAACGGTGATATTGCCGGAGCCGGTCATAACACCGTTCTTGTCCACTTCGGTACCGGTGAAGATAACAGCGTTGTTGTTGGTGGTGGAGAGGTATACCTTCCAGCCGGAAACAGCTGCTACATTCAGAGTGATGGTACCGCCGTTGGTCAGGTACAGATCCTGAGAAGCGGTGGGTGCGGTGGTGGTGGTTTTAACGGAAGCGGGATCGAGAATCTTATCTCCCGCAGCGGTGAGGGAAGCGCCGCTTACGGACACTTCCAGTCCATCCGGTGCAGCGGTAACAACTACTGCAGACGGTACGATCATCATGACAGCCAGAATCAGCGCCAGGATCGCATTGAGTTTCCTTTTCATTGATTTTACCTTCCTTTTTTATAATAGAGTGTGCGCGGGTGCCTTGAAAATTTGCACCGGCGCGATTTTTGTTTACGGGTATACAGACTCACATGAGAGTGGAAAAGTTCCGCAGAATGTGCACTTTCCGGAAATATTTACAAATCCGTCACAGAATCAGCCGCCGCGGACTTCCCTGAGCCGCCTGTAGAAGGTGGAACGGGAGGGGATGCCGAGGCTCTTCATGGCATCTGCCGTGCTGACCTTGCCCTGCGCATGGCTTGCGGCGATCTGTTCGAGAAGCTCGTTGTCCACCGGGATTCGCTTTCTTCCGGTGTATTTGCCGGCCTCCTTGGCAGCATCAATGCCCGCGCGCCTTTGCTTGTGACGGTAGCTTTTGTCCAGACCATCCTGTAACAAGAGGAGACGCAGTATGGTGCATCGTTCCTCGGCGGACAGACCACGGGATTCGCCTATGAGATCGACGTCGGCACCGCTTGCGAGGATGTGCAGCATACTCCTGCGGAAATCCACATTGGAGGAAGCTACATCTTTCAGATTCGGCAGGGTGACGGTGTCCAGCGGTGTCAGTGTTTCTGACAGGATTGTGGATGCACCTGTGAAGCTGACCTCGCGCGGAGGAGCGGCCGCCTCGATGGTCAGATTGTCACCACCCAGCCGTCCCTGTGTTTCCAGGAGCCATTCGAAAGCCCGTTCGGCGCCCGGCGGTTCGATGGGGAACAGCGCGGCAAGATCGGGTCTCTCCGGCCCCGGAATGCGGTCGGCAATGAAGCGGGGGATCGTGTTCTGACGGCGGTATGTCGTCAGCCGCCCGCCCAGATCCAGTCCGGCCAGTCCCTTGAATACATTCCCGGGCAATGCGTCAATCACGCACCAGCGCGGAGATATGAGGAACCGGAAGTTTTCTTCGTCGAATTTCTCAAAAATCACAACCCCTACGGAAAATGCGTTCCCGGCGGAATCGTGTGCACGGATGATTCCGGTCATCCGCTTGGCAGGTTTCCCCGCCATCGTTTCTCTGCTCATGTCCTGCACCGCCCGTATGTTCTTCTTTTCTCCCAAACACATTCCCCCTTCCTACGCGCTCGGGTTGGCGGTATATTTTCAGCCTTTTATAGCTTTACTGCATACATTATACCACATTCTTCCTCCTGTGTCAATAGGTTCACGTACAATTTTGAGACAAATTTTGAGATTTTTTACAGTTTCCGAATTTGTTTTGGGATATGAAGGGGGGGACGGGGAGAACGGGACGCTTTTTGAAAAAAGAATGTACCCCTGTAACCCATCGTTGCGGGAGCAGCAAGCTACTCCCCTACGGAATACCTATTTGCCGAATTCCCCTCTGCCCGCCGCACTCCCCCGCTGTAAATCCTCCCCAAAAACCGTAGGGGAGGATCTTGATCCTCCCGTAAACGCACGATTTCCACCCGGATGTGCCGCTGTAATCCTTCGCTGCGGGAGCAGCAAGCTACCCCCCTACGTATTGTCGAAAATCGTCGTGAAATCGTCGTTTTATCATCAGGTATATCATCGTTATATCATTCAACATATCATTCATCATATCATTCATCATATCATTCATCATATCATTCATCATACCATCATCGCCCCCGTCCCCCCGATTATTCACCGTAATTCGGCAAATGCCGACCGGAAATGGCACATATTCGGCACATTTTGCCCCAAATCTTTCTATATCCCCTATATATAATATAATGAAGAAAACCGCATTTCCCCCGGGAATATTGCATCACATCTCCGACTGTAATATTAAAGGTGGTTTAATATTACAGTTATATTTCAAATGCCGCATTGGTATTGCAAAATATATATAGCTGTGGTAAAATTACGTATGCAAGGGGAATGCTTGAAAACGGCAGGTATTTCTCTGCACACGAAAACAATTTTTTTAAGGAGCATGAGAAGATGAAGAAAATTCTTTCTCTGGTCCTCGCAGCTCTGATGACTCTGTCTTGCGCAGCATTTGTTTACGCAGATGACGCTGAAGCAGTTTCTAACGAGTTCGAGGACTATGCGCTTGAGTTCCTGGTAAACAAGAACATCTGGAAGGGTGTTTCTGCTGAAGAACTCATCGCTGACGCTGAATCCAACGTTGAACGTTGGCAGATGGCTCTGCTCGTTTCCCGTATCTCCACCGGTTGGCTGGATGATGAAGCATGGGAAGACGACGTAGCTAACGACTCTACC
>SVTO01000051.1 GCA_015063745.1 Oscillospiraceae bacterium
CTACGCTCCCCAAAACGGCTCTGCGGGTTTTTTGTTTGGGAATTATTGTTTCGTGGGGGAGGGAGAAAAACTTTTTGGAAAAAGCTTTTCTCCCTCCCCCACACCCCCACCTTCTTTTCAAAAACTTTTTGGAAAAAGAGGATGGGTGGATAGGGATATGGGGGGGTGTGCAGGGGAAACGAATGAGACAGGATAAACCAAATCAGAACAATTCTTGAAAGTTTTTTGAAGAGGGGGTCTGGGGGAGGAGCTTTTTTCTCAAAAAAGTTCCTCCCCCGGGAACCAAAGGAGGCCAAAATGTACATACCTGAGCCGGTTTTACGGGTAATGGAGAGGCTGGAGGAATGTGGGTTTGAGGCGTTTGCGGTTGGCGGGTGTGTGAGAGATTCGCTGATGGGCAGGACGCCGGGTGACTATGATGTGACGACGTCTGCGGTACCTGCGGAAATGCTGGATGTATTTCGCGGCTGGAGGGTAGTGGAGACGGGTCTGCAGCATGGGACGGTTACGGTTGTGACCCACGGAATGAATGTGGAGGTTACAGCGTACCGGCTGGACGGGGTATATTTAGACAACCGGCATCCGTCGGATGTGACCTTTACCCGGTCATTGGCAGAGGATCTGGCAAGACGGGATTTTACCGTGAATGCAATGGCATACAGTCCGGTGCGCGGGATTGTGGATTTATATGACGGCCGGGGAGATCTGGCGCGGCGGGTGATCCGCTGTGTGGGATCGGCGGAGAAGCGGTTCGGGGAAGACGGGCTGCGGATTCTGCGTGCGATCCGGTTTTCCGCCGTACTGGGATTCACGCCCGAGGCCGAAGACACATCCCCCGCGATCCACCGCATGGCCTATTTGCTGCAGGGAATATCCCGTGAGCGTATTCATGTGGAGCTGCGGAAGCTGCTGGGCGGAAAATGTGCCGGAGAGATCCTTACGGAATACGGCGATGTGGTGGAACAGGCGCTGCCGGAGCTGCCCGCCGATCTGGTAAAAGAAGCCGGGAAGCGGATCTGCCGCCTGCAGGGGACGGACATGCCTCACGCGGGAGATGCATCCCTTCGTTTTGCGGTATTGCTTGCGGGACTGGAAGGGGCGGATGCGAAATCTGTCGTGCGGTCCCTGAAGATGTCCAGAGAAGAAGAGCGGGAGATCTATGCTCTTCTTGAGGATTATAAGACATACGCGGCGGATCGGAGCAGATACACTCTGCGTCGGCTGGCGGGGAAGAACGGGTATGCCCATCTGTATCGTCTGTCTGCCTTTCTGGCGGCGGCGGAAGGGAAATCTTTACCGGAATGGACGGCGGAAAATGCAGAAATCGCCCGTATGGAAGTGGAAAACCCGCCGAATACCCTGAAAGAACTGGCCGTCAGCGGGGAAGATCTGATGCTGAGAGGTTTTGCCGGCAAGCAGATCGGCGGCGCGCTGCAGTATGCCCTGGATCTGGTACTGCGGGACGAAGCGGTGAATGAGAAGGATGTTCTGCTGGAAAGGATCGGAGAATGGAACGGATAAAAAAGAAGAAAAAAGAAAACGAGACTTCCTGCGACAGCTGTATGTATTACGATACAGACCCGGATACGGGAGAATACGTGTGCACCGCGGCATATCATATGGACGAAGACGATGTGCTGGGCCTGCGAAAAGTCAAAAACTGCCCCTATTATCGGTTCTACCACGAATATTTGTCCGTGCGAAAGCAGAATTAGAACAACAAAAGGACGTACCCTATGGGGGAGCGTCCTTTTTGGTTTGTTGGGGAGAATCCGGGGGAGGAACTTTTTTGGAAAAAAGCTCCTCCCCCGGGCCAATGTCATTTTGATATTAATCATCAAGTTTAGATAAAGGGATATGATATAAATCCCGTATTTCCGGCTTGAAACACCGTTTAGATAAGAATTTCAACATAAAAAAGACGGGAACATCCTCGCCGTTACAGCAATTACAGCGGCATGGATGTTCCTTTTTCACTATAGTGACATTTTATTCTTGTGAAAAAACGCTGGCTTTTGAGCATGATTGTGCAAAAATAATGCCACCATATTCTTTAATATCACAAAAAGATAAAAAAATTCTATATATCCAAAAGATAGTTGAAATATAAAATTGAATATGTGTGGTTTAGATATACCAGCAACACATCAGAGTAGTGTTTATCTGAGCAAGTCCTTAAAATCATCGCGGTCGCGAAGCGAGTCAAAGGCGGGCCTGCCAAGTGCTTCAATAAAATCTTCTTCCTGCGTAGTTGTACCCGATCTGCAAATATCAGCTGTGTTATACTCAACTTTATCAAAAAACGGACTTGTAAAATGGTATACAGTATTGTTCAACATAAAGTTGTCATAAGCAACAGCATATCTGCGTGCTTCTTTTAACGCTTCGATTGCTTTTTCGGGTTTCTGATCACCGGTAAATATACGGGCACGGCAAAGATAATTAACTGCGAGAAAACAATTATAATACAGATAATTTCCATCCGGTATCAGTGCATGGATGATCTGTTCTTGGGCAATACAAGCCTCCACTGTACCTTCACCAATCTGATTCAGTATGCCTGTCAGCATACGATCCAGCATTTTCTGGGACAGGATTACCTCCTCATCGCCCTGCAGGCAGGATAGAAGAACTTCCTCGCGGCTGACAGAATAGTTTTCCGGATAACATTCCGCATATTTTTTTGCCTCATCGTACCGTCCTCTGAAGGAAAGGTATTGAACGATTCCCTGAATGGAGCTTGCCCTGATTCTTTCGTCAGCGGCATTTTCAATGACACAGGCAAACAGTTTGATCGCCTTTTCCTGCTCTGCTGCATATGTCTCGTCATCTGCAAAACCAAATGAACGCATCGCAGTAATCCATGCAAGCCAATCCAGATATTTCATATCGCCGGGATATTCAGAAACTGCACCCTGAGCAATACGATACCTTTCTTCCAAATCTCCTGTTTGCCACGTGTTTTTGTAAGCTGCTTCGATTTCTTCACGCCTAGTATCTGTTTCCACGGATTTCATCCCAAGCAGTTCATCTGTACTGACATGAAGCAGTCTCGCAAGCGGCACAATCATTCCAAGATCAGGCATCGTAATTCCCGTTTCCCATTTAGAAACAGACTGATAGGTCACTCCGAGAAAATCAGCCAACTTCTCTTGCGTCAGATCATTCTGTTTTCTTAGTTCCTTGATTCTTTGACCAATGTTATTCATGGTGATACCTCACTTTTAAGTAGTAAGCCGGATCCTGCTTCTGAATAAAGTATATCATACATTCTGAAAATACACAATAACGTCTTTCCTTAGTCTAACTCACCTGACACGTGAGTTGAAGTGTAACAAAAACTTTTCCACGCAATAAAAAAGACTCCTCAACTGCGGTTACAACTGAGGAATCTTTCGTATTTGGTTTATCTAAACTTATGTCGCCTTATCTAAATGACATTGCCCCTGGGCCCCCTCTTTAAAAAACTTTCAATTATTGTTCTGTTTTGGTTGTTATAGTATACAAATCGCTATAATCCTTAGTTACGGGAGCAGCAAGCTACTCCCCTACGTGGGAAAGAGGGGAAAGAGAGGAAATAGGGGAGCGGTAAGATCTCCCCCCTTACGGAGGAAGAGAAGAAGGATAAACGACTCCCCTTACGGAGGAAGAGAAGAAGGATAAACGACTCCCCTTACGGAGAAAGAGAAGAAAGGTAAACGACTCCCCTTACGGAGAAAGAGGGGAAAGATAAACGCCCCCCTATTGACCGAACTCCCCCGAAAAACGTAGGGGAGGATCTTGATCCTCCCGCAAACGTGCGTTTTCAATCCATCATCCCCCTGTAATCCCGGAGAAAGATCACAGGGAGATGTAAAGCCGACTCATTCGTAACGGTAATTGGAAAGTCCGGGAAATCCTTTCCACGTTTTGCATACCTGTGGAAAACCGTGCATTGGCATCGTGTTACTCAATAACCGCAACATCTCCGTCTGCTACATATCCTTCCGCGAGGGAATAGGCGCCTGTGACTACGTTGCCGGCTTCCACGTCAATCTCTCCTGTGAAATTCACCACGATCACATCCCCCACTTCGATTCCCTTCATGCTCCGGCTGATGCGCAAGTCGTCCGTGGGAATACGGAATACCATGCCGTCGGTCTGATCCGTGCACAGGAAGCTGTCGTCTGCCAGAATATATCCGTCGCCGATGGCTACCAGCTTGCCGGCTAAGGTGTTGGTGTACGGTTCCGGTGCGGCGGCGGTACCGTGGGATTTTACATACGCCAGAATCTGTCCGGCCGCTTCTTCGCCGATGTGGTAGGTATAGCCGTAGTCGAACACATTCGTCTTCACATACCCGTCGGCCGTTACGCGGAATACCTTCTTATATGCACCGAGCGCATCCGATGTGGCCGTGAAGCTGGCGTATTCGCCTTCAATGCTGTGCCAGTTGTCGACTTCCAGATATTCCGCATCCCGGCATCCTTCCAGAATCTGCCAGATCTCCCAGTCATCCTCCAGACTGTAGTATCCTGTATCCGTGTAGCCCTCGTACATGGTGAACCGATGGAAGGGCAGGGTCTCGGCCAGGCTGTAGTCGTCCAGCAGTTCCCCGAAGGTGGCGGGCGGGTTGTAGCTGCGCTCCTTGAAGATCACATACTTCCCATCCAGCTCTGCGGCAAGCATGGATTTCTCTGTCACACCGTCGATGCGGAATACTTCTGCGGCCATACGGTGTTCCGTGTCGGTGGCGTAATCGTATCCCACAATGTCGTATGTGCCGACGGACTTATCCAGCAGGGATGCATCCAGATACCGGCCGCCGGAGGTGTAGTGGACCCCGTCCACGGTCAGTTCGGTGTATCTTTCCGTGTCGGTTTTGTATTCCCAGGTCCATTCGATGGCAAGCTCCGTATTCTGGAGTACGAAAAGCTCATTATAATCCCTGACAATGCCGCCGATGTTCGTGTTGCCCGTTTCCGCTTCCGGATGCGTTGCCGTTGTTTCTGTACCCGGTGTGGTTTCCGGTACTTCCGTGGCGGGGGTGGTTTCCGGCAGCGGTTCGGTTTCCCCGGTCTCCGGTACCCGGTCCCCTTCAATGACAGGCGGGATGGGGTCGGGAATATCCGGGAGACGCAATGCCAGCACGCCTACAACAGCCGCCGCCGTCACACAGGCCGCACATGCCGTCCATTTTCCCCACGGAACCGGCTTCTTTTTGGCTTTGCTCGCTTCTTCTACATATTTAGAATCCACGAGATTCATTTTTTCCAGAAGATCCTTACCTTTCACAGCGAATAGCCCTCCTTTATGAGAAATTCCCGCAGCAGATGGCGGCAGCGGAACAATGTGGTTTTGACTTTGCTCTGTGACAGGCCGAACCGGCGGGCGATGTCGGCTATGGAATCGAGAAACCAGTAGCGGCGGAGGAAGATGTTCCGTTTTTCCTCCGGCAGAGCGGCGAGAAATGTATTGATGGCGTCCTGCAGTACCATATCGTCCACCCGGCAGGCGGTATCGTCGGGGGAAGGGAGGCATTCTTCCATTTCCTCGGTCAGCGCACAGATGTGGCCTTGTCGTTTCAGGGCGTCACGGCTGCGGCAGACATTCAGGGAGAGATGCCGAGTGATCCGGGCGAGGAAAGCGTACAGATAGGAACGGGGTTCATGGGGCGGGATGGATTTCCACGCTTCCATATAGGTATCGTTCTCACACTCCTCGGCGGCCTGTGCATCGGCGGTGATCCCATAGGAAAGGGTACGGAGTTTTTTGCCGTACTTCTCCGCGGTATGCTGCAGGGCGGATTCGTCCCGGGACAGGTACAGGTCTACGATTTGTTCGTCCAGCATGTTATACTCCTTTCGGTGAGGTGGTTTCACTTATATAAGCACGGAAACCCCCGCGCAGGTTACAGTGAGATGTTTTTTTGAAAAAAAGTGAAATGATGTATTGGATAGTACAGGACCGCACATAATCCTATGATTTTTTACCGCACATTTGCTTCGGTTGGGAGAGTAAATCAGCGTTCTTCGTAGGGGAGTAGCTTGCTGCTCCCGTAACGAAAAAATTGCGGTACATATACCTGTTCGCCGCAGGATGTGCTGTTTTTCCAAATATCCGTTCCCGCGGATAATCTGGTAAATACAAAGGAGGAACTTCCGTGTCACAAAAGTTCCTCCCATATTACAATCTTATTCGGTTTCTTCGGCTCTTACAATAATGCCGTTTTCAAAATAACCGGAGTACTCGCGTCCGCTGGGCCAGGTGTATACGCCCGCACCGCTGAGCAGGTTGTTCTTGAATTCACCGACATACTTTTCACCGGATGCCCAGGTGTAGGTGCCGGTGCCGCTGCGCTGGTCGGCGGAGAACTGGCCTTCGTAAATGTCCCCGTTCGCCCAGGAGTAGATGCCGCTGCCTTCCTTCAGATCGTTTACATACGTGCCGATGAAGTGGTCGCCGGAGGCAAAACGGTATTCGCCTGCGCCGTTCTTCTTGTCATCCGCAAAGTTGCCTTCGTAGATCGATCCGTCCGCAAAGGTGTAGATGCCGTAGCCTTCCTTTACGCCGTTGCGGAATGTGCCGATGAATACGTCGCCGTTGTTGTAGGAGTAGGTGCCGTCGCCGTTGATCAGGTCATTGGCGAAATTGCCTTCGTATACATCCCCGTTGGCGTAGGTCAGCTTGCCCTTGCCGTTCTTCAGCAGGTTTTCGTTCAGGCCGCCTTCGTAAATATCCCCGTTGGAATATTCGATCCGGTTTTCTTCCAGCTTCACTTCCGCGGAAATGCCGTCGGAGTAGATGATCCGTCCCTTGTAAGGGTATCCTTCATCCGTTACCGTGCCGAGGAACTTTACATATGTGTTGTCTGCGATCTGTACCGTAATATACCGTACCCCCGCCAGATATACCGCGCCGAACAATACACCGGCACAAAGGGCGGCGCATACCACAATCGTCAGGATCACGGATCCGAAACTGCGGCGGCGGCGTACCTTTCTTCTCGGTCTCGCCGGCGGCGGATAGGATGAATTCATTCTCGGTTGTCTGTTCTGCATAATCTCTTGCCCGGTTAACCCGGTTGTCCTTTCTGTATGCTATGTCCGTCTTATCGGACTCAGTTTTCCTTCATCTGCGTGATCAGTCCGTCCAGCATGCCCAGCAGATCCGGCAGGAAGATCTGTACGAAGATCACAGCCGCCAGAATCCCGATCAGGCACAGGATCAGTACACGGATGGGATGCTCGCCGTTGTCGTACCGCAGTTCCGCGGCGATCCGTTTTTCCTCCGGCAGCCAGTATACCACATTCCCGTCCGCGCCGTCGGCTTTTGCCACCATTTTTGAAAGGTGCTTGCCCGGCTTCAGCGCCCAGCGGATGTATCTCCTGCCTTTCACGGGCAGAGCATCCACCGTCATCGCCTTGTCTTGGGCATCCGCACCGCTGTCCACCAGCGCTTTGATGAACGCACGGCAGTAGTATTTGTCCACCGTGGCCGAGGTGATCGCCAGCGCAAAGCCGATGAAGATCGCCCAGATCAGAAGCGGCAGGGAAATGATCGTATCCTCATACGCGAAATTGTCAAAAATCAGTGTGCTCAGAAACATCTCCGATCCCTCCTCAATAGGAATCAAAGAAATCCCGGCCGGCCAGATTCCGCAGGATGTTTTCCAGATCCTCGTTGTCCCGGTATTCCAGCTGGAAGGTCTTGCGGTTCTTGGTTTCCGTGATCCGGCAGCGGCGTCCCGTTGCGGCGGTGAACCGGGTCTCCAGAGAAGCAAAATAATCCACATGCAGGGGTTCTTCGCCGGAATTGTCCTCTTCGTCCTGAATCTTCAGGTAATGCTTGTTCAGCTTCTTTACCAGAACTTCCGTTTCTCTTACGGAAAGATTCCGGTTGATGCACTTCTGTGCAAGAGGAAGTACATCCGCTTTGTTCCGCAGACCCAGCAGGGTACGTGCGTGGCCGGCGGAAAGGGTACCGTTGATCAGCATTTCTTTGATTTCATCCGGCAGATCCAGCAGACGCAGGGCATTGGCCACCGCACTGCGGGATTTGCCCAGCTGCGCGCCGATTTCATCCTGGGTCAGCTTGTATTCGTCGATCAGCTGGCGGTATGCCTGTGCTTCTTCGTAGGGATTCAAGTTTTCTCTCTGCAGATTTTCGATCAGCGCATATTTTGCGGCGGTCAGATCATCCGCATCCAGTACCAGCGCGGGTACTTCCGTCAGTCCTGCCAGTCTTGCGGCACGGTAACGGCGCTCACCGGCAATGATCTCATAACGCTCCCCGGCTTCTCTCACCAGAATCGGCTGCAGAATACCGTTTGCGGCAACGGATTCTGCCAGCTGTGCCAGACTTTCCGCATCGAAATTCTTGCGGGGCTGGTCGGATTTCGGGTCGATGGCGGAAATACGCAGAGTACGTACGCCGGATTCTTTTGTTTCGTCGGAAAGGGAATTGTCTTCAAAAATCAAGTCCAGTCCCTTGCCCAAACCTCGGTTTTTTGCCATTTCAGTCCTCCATGGAAATTAAATGCGCCCCAGAAGCTCTTTCGCGGCCTCGGTATATGCCTGGGTTCCCTTGTTGTAGGGATCGTAATACAGCGCCGGCTCGCCGTGACTGGGCGCTTCCGTCAGCTTTACACTGCGGGGAATGGTCACGGACAACAGCTTGTCGGCGTAGTATTTCTTGATCTCGTCCAGAACCTGTACGGACAGATTCAGACGGGAATTGTACATGGTGATTAATATCCCCAGGATCACAAGCCCCGGATTGTAGGTTTGCTTTACCTTGCGTATGGTCATCATCAGCTGGGTCAGCCCTTCCAATGCGTAGTATTCGCACTGCATGGGAATCACAACCCCGTTGGCGGCACAAAGAGCATTTACCGTCAGAAGACTCAGGGACGGCGGACAGTCGATCACTGCAATGTCATACCGATCGGCTGCACCGGCGATGAGATTCTTCATACGTGCTTCCCGGTGTTCCATGTCCATCAGTTCAAATTCCGCACCGGCTAAATGAATGTTGGACGGAATCAGGTCCAGATTGTCGTAAGCGGTGTGCAGAATACATTCGTCCACGGTTTTCTCCCCGGCAAGACCGTCGTAGATGGTGGCCTTCAGGGATTTTTTGTTGATGCCCAGCCCGGAGGTAGTGTTCCCCTGGGGGTCGCTGTCGATCATGAGCACCCGTTTGCCCATGGAAGCCATAGCGGCCGCAATATTGATACAGGACGTAGTCTTTCCGACACCGCCCTTCTGGTTTGCAAAAGCGATCACATAAGCCGACAAAATCCCCACCTCCAAAGCAGATAAATCATACGTATACATCATTTATTATAGTGTATTATACCTGTTTTGTCAAGTAAATAAGCGTGAAAGAATTATGAATTATAAAAATGTTTCACGTGAAACAATGATTTACGAAAAAAACCGTGTTTCACGTGAAACATTTCGAAAGTGGTGGGTTTGTGTGGAATGGAAAGCGGGAAGGAGATTCTGTCTCCGAAATCCTTATCCCGCGTGTTTCGGCAGGAGGATTTCGATCAGTACACCGTCGTCCGTCTCTCTTCTGGTGGACGATACCGCAATGCCCGAGCGCTTGATGACATCCACCGCGTGGTCTATGGAATTGTAGAACAAACGGATATCCTTAATGATCAGCCGGCGCCTCCCTTCGCTTTTCTCCGGACGGGACTCCATCTCCGCCGCCCGCGCATCCGCACATAAAAGCGCTTCCACGTATTCCTCCGCCGCGGCGACGTTCAGCTGCCGTTCGATGAACACCCGCAGGATCTCCGTGCGCATTTCCGCATCCGGGAAACGGAGCAGGGCGCGGGCGTGGCGTTCGGATAGGCCGTTCTGCAGAATCAGCTCCTGTTCCGTGGGGGTGAGCCGCAGGAGACGGAGTTTATTTGCCACATAGGACTGGCTCACCGACAGACGGGCGGCGCAGGCTTCCTGGGTCATTCCGCCCAGCTCGATGAGGGAACGGATGGCGAAGGCTTCTTCGAAGATATTGAGATCCTCTCTGTGGAGGTTTTCGATGATGGCGAGCACGGCCGCTTCGGTCTGGGTGGCGGCGATGACGATGGCGGGGACAGTTGTCATTCCGCAGGCACGGGCGGCACGGATACGGCGTTCACCGGCTACGAGGATACGGGTGGGCAGGGAACTGTCGTGGGATGGCGCTTCACGGACCAGGACGGGTTCGATGATGCCGTGGCGGGCGATACTGTCGGCGAGGGAAGCGAGATTTTCGTCATGGGCGATACGGCGGACGCGTTCGTCGGGGATGCGGATATCGTCGATCTGCATTTCACGGACGACTTTTTTGAATTCCTCTACTTTTTTGAAAAACATCTGGTTTTTTGTACCTCCATATATATAAATGTAGATTTTTGTGCGGGGTGGGTGGGGTTTGCTTATGGGAATATTGTATCACAGGTGGGTGGGAGGATTTTAGCATAGTGTGGTGGGGAAGATTGGGAAATTGTTGCGGGGGATGGGTGGAATTCACGGATTTCGGCGGAATGATGTCCGTGGGGACGGGGAATGAAGGACGGTATCAGGGAAATGTATAACACTACAGGAGTAGAGAAAAGTGAATAATCCTCTCCAAAAAGTTTTGATCAAACTTTTTCAAAAGTTTGCGGGGATTGAAGGGGCAGCGCCCCTCATCGACCTCCGCAGAGGTCGAAATCCCCACACCCCACCCCGAAAAATGAAAAAATAATAAAAAAATACGTCTTTTCCGTGACTTCCACTTGAAAAAAACGGACAGATTGTGTATAATGGTATTGTATGAAATTTTGAGCTGAAAGGCGGAATAAAATATGAAGCTTCTGGAAGATAGAATCCGTGAAGACGGTGTCGTCGGTGCGGGAAATGTACTGAAGGTTGACTCTTTTCTGAACCACCAGATGGACGTGCCGTTCCTCAGTAAACTGGGCGAGGAACTCTATAACCGCTTCAAGGACGAAGGCATCACCAAAATCCTGACCATCGAAGCATCCGGTATCGGCATCGCCTGCATGACGGCTCAGTATTTCGGCGTTCCCGTTCTGTTCGCCAAGAAAACACCTACCAATAATATCTTCGGTGACGTGTACTCCGCCGAAGTATATTCCTATACCCACGAAAGAACCTATACCATCTATGTGTCCAAGAGATTCCTGAATCCCAATGATAAGGTGCTCATCGTGGATGACTTCCTCGCCAAGGGAAGCGCACTGCTGGCACTGCTGAAGCTGGTGGAATCCGCGGGCGCATCCGTTGCCGGCGCCGGTATCGCCATCGAAAAGGCGTATCAGGACGGCGGCAATATCGTGCGTAATATGGGACTGCGCGTGGAAAGCCTGGCCCGTATCGCTTCCATGACCGAAGAAGGCATCCGCTTCGTGGAAGACTGACCTCTTTGTTTTGATTCATTTCCGGGCGACCGGGTTTGAATAGATCCATCATTATTATATTATTATTTTTGGAGGACAAAAGACATGTTCAAGAAGCTTGTATCCCTGTTCCTCGCCGCTGTTATGGTTTGCACTGCCGCAGCTCTGTTTACCGGCTGTGACACCGCATCCGATTTCCGCATCGGCGTTATTCTGATCGGGGACGAAACCGAAGGTTACTCCGCTGCTCACATCAAGGGCATCAAGACCGCCTGCGAAAACCTCGGCATCGCTGAATCTCAGGTTGACTGGAAGTATAAGGTTGCCGATAACGACTCTTCCAGCCTGGAAGCCGCTACCGACCTTGTTGGTAAGGGCTGCAACGTAATCATTTCCAACTCCTACGGCCACCAGACCTACATGGCACAGGTTGCCGCAGAACATCCCGATGTAACCTTCATCTCCATGACCGGTGACTTCGCTGCTATCAGCGGTCTGGAAAACTACAAGAACGCATTCACCGCTGTTTACGAATCCCGTTACGTATCCGGTGTTGTTGCAGGTCTGAAGCTGCAGGAACTGCTGGCTGACGGCACTCTGTCCGTTGAAACCCAGCCCGACTCCTTCGACGCTGACGGCAACGTTAAGGTTGGTTACGTAGGCGCATTCAACTACGCAGAAGTTATCTCCGGCTTCACCGCTTTCTACCTGGGTATCCGCTCCGTTGTTGAAAACGTAGTTATGGAAGTTAACTACACCAACTCCTGGTTCGATATCGATAAGGAAGCTGCAGCTGCAGAAGCTCTGATCGCTAACGGTTGTGTTATCATCGGTCAGCACGCTGACTCCACCGGTGCTCCCTCCGCTACCGAAAAGCTGCTGAACGGCGGCAGAATCTGCTACTCCATCGGCTACAACATCAGCATGATCGACACCGCTCCCAACGCTGCTCTGACCTCTGCGTCCAACAACTGGGAAAAGTACTACACCTTCGCTCTGGAAGCTGCTATGAAGGGTGAAGAAATCCCCGCTGACTGGTCCAAGGGTTACTCCGACGGCGCAGTTGCCATCACCGAACTGGGTAAGAACGTTGCTGCAGGTACCGCTGAAAAGGTTGCTGAAGTTGAAGCAGCTCTGAAGGACGGCACTCTCCATGTATTCGATACCTCCAAGTTCACCGTAAACGGCGAAACCGTTACCTCCGCTGAAGTTGACCTGTCCTGGATCGACTTCTCCACCATGACCGTTGTATACGAAGGCGAAGTTGTAGAAGCTATCACCGATGGCTACTTTGCAGAATCCACCTTCCGCAGCGCTCCTTACTTCACTATGATCATCGACGGTATCACCGAAAGATAAATCATGACACATCCGAAAAGGGAAGCCGTATTCTCTCGACTTCCCTTTTTTGGGTGATTTTCTCCACGTTATCCCATCGGGGATTTTTTGCGTTTTTCGCCCAGCCGGCGGCTGGCGGACGGGGACGGCATTATGTATGATGAATGGCCGGAAATATACCGTTTTCCGGATGTTCATCATATATAATGAAATTCACTAACGGAGTTTGTATATGGAAAAAGCTTTGGAGATACGGAACATCACCAAACGGTTCGGCGAAGTCGTGGCCAACCATGATGTGTCCATGGATGTAAGACGCGGGGAGATTCTGTCCGTGCTGGGTGAAAACGGCAGCGGCAAAACCACCCTTATGAATATGATCGCCGGTATCTATTACCCCGACAGCGGTCAGATCTTCGTGAACGGACAGGAAGTGTCCATCCGTTCCCCCGGAGACGCCTATGCGCTGGGTATCGGTATGATCCATCAGCATTTCAAGCTGGTAGACGTGTTTACCGCGGCGGAAAATATCGTGCTGGGCCTTCACGATAAGGGCAGACAGGATATGAAAACCGTTACTGCCAAGATCCGCGAGATCTGCGACCGTTACGGCTTCGATATCACACCCGAGCAGAAGGTGTACGATATGACCGTATCCCAGAAGCAGACTCTGGAAATCGTGAAGGTGCTGTACAGAGGCGCGGATATCCTGATCCTGGACGAGCCCACCGCTGTACTGACCCCCCAGGAAACCGAAAAGCTCTTCGGCGTCATGCGGGAAATGAAGCGCGACGGCAAAGCGGTGGTGATCATCACCCATAAGCTCCATGAAGTGCTGAGTGTGTCCGACCGCGTGGCCATCCTGCGTAAGGGCGAATACGTGGACACCGTGGAAACCAAGGATGCAACGGAGTTGTCTCTGACCGAAATGATGGTCGGCAAGAAGGTGGAGCTGAACATCGACCGCCCCCTGCCGAACAATCCCGTCAAGCGTCTGGAAGTGTCCCACGTAAGCTGCGTGAATAAGGAAGGCGTTAAGGTACTGGATGACGTAAGCTTTGATGTGTACGGCGGCGAAATTCTCGGTATCGCGGGGATCTCCGGAAGCGGCCAGAAGGAACTGCTGGAAGCCATCGCCGGTTTGCAGCTGGTTTCTCCCGACTCCAAAATCACCTATTTCCAGCCCGATAAGGAAGACGAACCGGAAGCGCTGGTAGGGAAGAACCCCAGAAAGATCAAGGAACTGGGTATTTCTCTCTCCTTCGTACCGGAAGACCGTCTGGGTATGGGTCTGGTCGGCTCCATGGGCATGACGGACAATATGATGCTCAAGTCCTACGAATCCGGCCGTTCCATCTTTACCGAACGGAAAGCCCCCAAGAAGCTGGCGGAAGACATCATGACCGAGCTGGGCGTCGTAACCCCCGGCATCAATACCCCCGTAAGACGACTGTCCGGCGGTAACGTGCAGAAGGTGCTGGTCGGCCGTGAAATCGCCGCATCCCCCACCGTTCTCATGACGGCATACGCGGTGCGCGGTCTGGATATCGGTACATCCTACACCATCTACCACCTGCTGAACGAGCAGAAGGAAAAGGGCGTTGCGGTAATCTACGTCGGCGAAGACCTTGACGTACTGGTTGAACTGTGCGACCGTATTCTGGTTCTCTGCGGCGGTCAGGTGTCCGGTATCGTAGACGGCAGAAGCACCACCAAGGAAGAAGTGGGTCTTCTTATGACAAAGCGAGGTGACAAGCAGTGAGTGCACAGAATAAAACCAAGGACATGAACCATACCGGCGAGCCTTTGCTCCGTATGGCGAAACGGGACGGCGTATCCCTGAAAAAGAAAATCCTCATCCGTGCCGCGGCGATTCTGCTGGCGCTGATCATTGACGCTTTGTTCATCGTAATGGTAACGGATCTGAACCCCATCAAAATCTACGGTACCATGTTCATCGCCAACTTCGGCAATAAACTGAAGTTCATGTGGATGATCCGTGACCTTGTGACCCTGCTGATCGTCGGCGTTGCGCTGGCCCCCGCCTTCAAAATGCGTTTCTGGAACGTAGGCGGAGAGGGACAGATCCTCATGGGCGGCCTTGCTGCGGCGTTCTGCATGATCAAGTTCGGCAACACCATGCCCTCCTGGCTGCTGATCGTCACCATGGTCGTTACCAGTGTGCTGTGCGGCGCGCTGTGGGCCTTCATCCCCGCCTTCTTCAAGGCAAGATGGGGCACCAACGAAACCCTGTTCACTCTGATGATGAACTACGCAGCTACCTCCATTGTAGCCTGCGCCACCAATATCTTCCGCGGCGATGCGCCCATGTTCACGACCATCAATATGGGTACAAAAGCGGGCTGGTTCCCCATGATCCTGGGCGCCAGATACACCATCAACGTCATCGTGGTCATCATCTTCACGGTGCTGATGTACATCTACCTGAAATACACCAAGCACGGCTACGAAATCGCAGTAGTCGGCGAAAGTGAAAATACCGCGCGCTATGCCGGTATCGACGTTAAGAAGGTTATGATGCGTACCATGGCCATCTCCGGTGCCATCTGCGGCCTGTCCGGTATGCTGATCGTAGCCGGTAAGGACCAGATCATCTCCACCGGCAGTGCGGACGGACGCGGCTTTACCGCCATCATCGTAGCATGGCTGGCCAAGTTCAATACCTTCTATATGGCACTGATCTCTCTGCTGCTGGTATTCCTCCAGCGGGGCGCGGATGAAATTGCCTCTGCCTACGGTCTGAACGACTATGCCGCGGATATTATCTCCGGCGTGATCCTGTTCTGCATCCTGGGCAGCGAATTCTTCATCAACTACAGACTGATCTTCAAGGGAGGCAGAACAAATGACTAATCTGATTGCATGGGTTCTCCGGGCGATCCAGTTCGGTACCATTATTATGTTCGGCTCCATGGGCGAGACGGTCACGGAAAAATCGGGCAACCTGAACTTAGGTGTTCCCGGTATCATGTACCTCGGCGGTTTTGCCGGATTCATCAGCGCATATTTCTATGAAAACAACGCCGCAGATCCTTCTCCGGTTCTGTGCGTGCTGATCGCATTGTTCTTCGCGTTTCTGGCAGCGGCGCTCGGCGGTCTGATCTTTGCATTCCTGACCATCACCCTCCGCGCCAACCAGAATGTAACCGGTCTTGCGCTGACCACCTTCGGTATGGGCGTTGCCAACTTCGGCGGCGTGTACCTGCTGGACGGCGCGATCTATACCGCAGCTCCCCTGACCAACAGCGCCTTTGCGGCCAAGATCATCCCCTTCGCGGGTAAATGCGGCGTGTTTGGCGAAATGTTCCTGTCCTACGGCTTTCTGGTGTACGCAGCCATCGTTCTGGCGATCCTTCTGCATATCTTCTTCAATAAGACCAGAGTGGGCCTGAACCTGCGCGCCGTTGGCGAAAACCCCGCCACCGCAGACGCAGCCGGTATCCGCGTAACCCTGTATAAGTACCTCGCAACCTGCATCGGCGCCGGCATCTCCGGTATCGGCGGTCTGTATTATGTAATGGACTACAATAACGGTATCTGGGCAACCACCGGTCAGATCGAAGCTCTGGGCTGGCTGGCTGTGGCGCTGGTTATCTTCACCACATGGCGCCCGCTGAACGGCATCTGGGGTGCTTACCTGTTCGGCTTCCTGTACTGGCTGTACCAGTTCCTGCCGAACCTGCTGGGCGTAACGCTGAAGTCCTACATGATCGACCTGGTGCAGATGACACCGTATCTGGTTACGATCATTGTGCTCTGCGTGGTCAGCCTCCGCAAGAAGAGGGAAAACCAGCCGCCGGCAAGTCTGGGTCTGGCATACTTCAGAGAAGAGCGGTAAGCGCATATATATAATGAAGCTTTTGGGAGTCCTTCCGCGGAGGGGCTCCCGTTTTTTCGTTTGGCAGGGATAACGACAGAAATAGACGATATTTTTAAGAAATTGCGAAAAAGGTATTGACAACTATGGAAGGATGTGGTATAATAACAAAGCTGTCGAGGAAAGCCTGAAAGGGTTCCGGAATCACCCGAAAAAACTTGAAAAAAGTTTTAAAAAAGGTATTGACAAAGGAGCGACAGTGTGGTATAATAAACAAGCTGTCACCGAGAGGGACGGCGATCAAAGCTCA
>SVTO01000052.1 GCA_015063745.1 Oscillospiraceae bacterium
AGACTTGTCTTTCCTATTGTACCACCTTAGGAGTTTTTTTGGTATAACCTTTTGTTGCCCACCCGCATAGCGGGTGGTTGTCTGTTTCGCACTTCGTGCTCAACTGCCTAAAGGCATTAATACAAAAGAGAGAAATGAACCGGCGCTGCCGTTGATTTCTCTCTTTTCTTTTGTTTTAATTTTACCCAGCCAGGCTTTCCGTTTCGGCGGTACTCAGGGTGATTTGTTTGAAATAGTGGGTTCCGTCTTCCCGTTTGATGACCAGTGCGAAATAATCCATGGAGGTTTCGGCATCGGCGGATACGGTAAAGTTTACGCGGTAAGTATTGGCGGTTTCTTCAATGGCGGTAATGGTGATGCCGCATTCGTTGTTTACCGGTGTTACGGGGGAAATGTAGGCATTTACCTTTTTCAGGTAACGGAAGACCTGTCCGTCCTTATGGCTGATCCGGACGTTGCCGCCGAAGTACTGATACATGGTAGCTTCAAAGTCCTTGGCCGGGATGATCTGGGTGATCTGGTATTCCGGATATTCTCTGGATGCTTCTTCGATCAGAGTCTGGTTTCCGGAGTAGCGGGCATATTCCGTTTCCAGCATATAGGTCAGCACGGCGTCCCGGTACAGGGGGATGGCTTCCTGCATTTTGTTGAATTCCTGCAGGTTCGGGGATACTGCTGTCAGGATCTCCAGCATATCCGTGATTACCTGTGCCTCTTCCCCGTCCGTTTCACACACGTCCGTTACACTTTCCGACATATAATCATTGGTATCAAAGCCGAATTTACCCAGCCATTCGTTTACTGCACTGCAGGCAGTCATGGGAAACACCAGAAAAATAATGGCAAAATAACGGAATATATGCAAACGGGCGGTCATGTCTCTTCCTCCTACTATACAACATCAGTGCAGAAGGTCTGCAAGGGCCTCCTTCACTTCTCCATAAATATACAATGAACCCAGTATGACAAGCGGTTTGTTTTTCTTTTGTGCCAGTGTGTATGCCGTTTTCACACCTTCTGCAAGGGTTTCGGCAGGCTCGGCCGCTACACCGCAGGAAGTGAATTCCGCAGCGGTTTCTTCGGCGGGCAATGCTCTCGGATTGGGCGGGGTGATGGTCACGACGGAGGCACACAGGGGTGCGAGGGCAGCGATCATGGCAGGATAGTCTTTATCTCTGAGAACGCCCATGGTCAGGACGATCTGGTCGGTGATTCCTGCGTCGATCAGGTAACGGCGGATGTTTTCTGCTGCGGCGGTGATACCCTGGGGATTATGAGCACCGTCGTAGAGAATCAGGGGTGTTTCGGAAAGCTTTTCAAAACGGGCTTTCCAGCGTGCGGCGGCAATGCCTGTATACACGCTTTCGTCGGAGATGTCGCAGCCGTTTTCACGCAGGATCTCCACAGCGGTCAGGACATTTGCACAGTTTTTCAGCTGGTACAAACCCAGTAGGTGCATTTTTATGTTTTCCCACGTACCGAAGTTGAATTCCGTACCGTAAAGGGATGTCTTCACATTGTTGATGCGGGTATAATCCGTTTGATGCCATGCTTTTTCTCCGGCGATGCGGGTACAGGTTTCGTGGATAACGGCTTCAGCTTCCGGGCAGCCTTCGCCGAACAGAAGGGGGGTATCCGGTTTGATAATGCCGGCTTTCTCACGGGCGATTGCGGCGGGGGTGTCACCGAGGATGGCTGTATGGTCCAGATCAATTCCCGTGATGACGGAGAGTGTGGCTTTTTGAATGATATTGGTGGAATCCAGTCGGCCGCCCAGTCCGGCTTCCAGGACGATGTAGTCACATGCGTTCCGGCGGAAGTATTCGAAGGCCACAGCGGTGATCAGTTCGAATTCCGTCGGCGGATCCTCCATGGTATCGGCAAACTGTTTTACGTATGCGGTGATTTCGGCCAGTTCGTCGTTTCCGATGTTTTGGCCGTCGATCTGCATGCGTTCGTTGAAGGTTTCAATATAGGGGGACGTAAACAGGCCGGTTTTATAGCCTGCGGCGGTCAGCACGTTGGACAGCATACAGCAGAATGAACCTTTACCGTTTGTGCCTGCTACGTGGATGCAATTCAGGCTGTCTTCCGGGTGGTGCATCTTTTCGCACAGTTCCCCGATGCGCTCCAGACCCGGACGGCTTCCCGACCAGCTGATGGAGTGGATATACTGCATGGCTTCTTGATAATTCATATTCTTCCTCCGGTCAATGCCATTTTGCGGGGGCTTTTTTCGTCCCGGTCAGCAGGCGGCTTTTTTTCAGCAGGTCTGTAATACGCATAAGAATGGGCAGAAGTACGAGGATTACGGGGATCAGAACGGCGTACTCCGGCAGTCGGTAGAGAAACCAACCCCAGTAGGTTTTCTTCCCCGACAGCATTGTTACCCAACAGGTATTGACCACAAGTCCGAAAACCAGATTGTTGATCAGAGTCGGCATGACCATATTGGGAAAGAAACGGATTTTTACGGTTTCGGTTCCTGTTTCTCTGCGGTACAGGAACAAGCCATAGACCACGCCCATCAGTGCGGCACACAGTGTAAATCCCGGATGGTAGGGACCGATTGGAAACAGGGTCGCACCGATAAAGTCGGCGATACCGTAGACAGCGGCGCTGATCACCGGTCCGTACAGCATGGCAGCCACGACCGGCGGAATAAAGGAAAAACCGATCTTCAGTCCCATGGTATTGATGGAACAGAAACGGTTGAGCACGACCTCCATGGCGATCAGCATGGCGGTAATGCACAGGGTGCGGACGTTGAAAGTGCGTTTTGGTGAATACATAAAACCTCCCAAAGAATGTGATACGGATAGCTTCCGTCGTGCGACCGCTAACATTTTTGAGAGGATAATCTCATTGAATGAAACAGCGGGATGCGAAATCCGGACCGCAGCGGTTTTCCCGCTTTCGTCCGACGAACAACTCCCCGTCTCGCCGGCACTTGACGCCCGAAAATCTACTCTGTATGGAATATTTCCGTATGGATTCGGTAATGAGGACAGCTGATTTTTCCTGTCGGAAAACACAAAAATCCGTCGTCCTTTTCCCATAAAACATTATAGCACAGAGGCCGGATAAATTCAATATCCTGTCCATAGTGTTCACATTAATCTATACTTCATACATAAATTCCGGATTCCGCTCCCCCTGTATCTGCAAAATGATACAAATTTGTTATTCACATCACATTTCCCGGTATTTTCCCCCTGCCGGTTGCGGAAAGTCACCGAATTTGAGAAATGCTCTTGCAAAGATATGCAATGTATGGTATAATTTTCTCAGTATATATCCGCTTTGTTTTCTACGGAGCACAGGGCGGGCAATCTGCAGATAAGGTTCGCGCTTTTTGTGCGTTATGGTATTGGTTATGGACGATTTTACTTCCCGTGTGGATCTTCAGAAAATCATCAATGAAACGGAACTGACCGTTATATATACGCCCGATGATCCCTCCCGTATCATGATCAGCTGTTCTGACGTGAACAGACCGGGACTTGCTTTATCCGGGTTCTTTGATCATTTCGATCCCAAGCGTATTCAGATCATCGGTAATGCCGAATCCATGTTTATGAAGAAAATGCCGGAGGATCTGCGCAGAGACCGGATTACGGCTTTTTTACAGAGAAATCCCGTTGCTGTTGTTTATGCGGACAATATTAAGCCGGATGAGATCATGGTGGAGCTGGCTTCCTATTTTGAAATTCCTCTGCTCGTCTGCCGGGACAACACCAGCGATTTCATGGCCGCGCTGATTGCTTATCTCCATGTACAGCTGGCACCGCAGATCACCCGTCACGGGGTTCTGGTGGAAGTTTACGGTGAAGGTATTCTGATCACCGGTGACAGCGGGGTCGGTAAGAGTGAAACCGCTATTGAGCTGATCAAGAGAGGTCACCGTCTGATTGCGGATGATGCCGTGGAGCTTCGCCGTGTGTCCGCAAAAACCATTGTCGGCAGTTCTCCGGAATTGATCAAGTATTATATTGAGCTGCGCGGCATCGGTATTGTGGACGTGCGCAGACTGTTTGGTATGGGTTCCGTTAAGGCTACGGAAAAAGTGGATATGATCATCAATCTGGAACCCTGGGTTCAGGGAAAGATGTATGACCGTCTCGGCCTGGAAACCGAATACACCGATATTATGGGGATCAAAATTCCCACGACCACCATTCCCGTTAAGCCCGGGCGCAACCTGGCCATTATTTTCGAAATCGCGGCTATGAACAACCGTCAGAAGAAGATGGGTTACAACACTGCCGAAGAATTCAATGCCAAGCTTATGGAAAGCATGGGTATGGGGGATGAGGACGCCGGAATTCTCTGATGTTCCGTATATTTACGGAATACTGCGTTCTTATTCACAGCAGATTCACTTCGGTGCGCTATAATTGAATACAATTCCCGACCGGACAGCATTCTTCCTCTCAGGCAGCATACTGTCCGATCCTTTTGATGCTATATTTCAGATTGGAGTTTCATTATGAATATGTTTCGCAAAGGCATTGCTCTGCTGCTTGCATTTTGTCTTCTCGCTTTTACCGGTTGTTCCGTTTCCCTGAAAAGTTCCAAGGAAGAAAAAACACCGGTTGCCACGATTGGCGGGTATGATGTTCCCTATGAGCTTTACCGTTATGTGGTACTGAATTACAAGACGCAGTTCGAGGACGGTCAGTCTGCGGATGTCTGGCTTGGCGAGTCCGGCAAGGCGCTTATGGAAGAGCTGAACGCCAATGTGGAGTATTCCCTGGTCAAGATGTATACTGCCCTTTCCCTTTGTGAAGAGTACGGACTTACTCCCGACAATCCGCTGATCTCCGGAACTGTGGATGTACGTATGGATGCGATTTACGAAAGCTTTGAGGGTGATCTGAAAGCCTATAAAGAATACATTACCGATGGATACATGAACGACAGTGTATACCGATTTCTGGTGCAGAATGAGGTTTTGGGTGAAGAGCTGTTCTATCTGCTGCAGAACAAGGGTGTGATCGAAAAGGATGAGGATGTGCTCCGGCAAATGATGGATACGGACACTTTTATCCGGGTAAAACAGATTCTGATCCCCGATAACAACGGACTCTCCGAGGAAGAAAACCGCGGGCTGATTGAGGATATTTATGCTCGTCTGGAAAACGGAGAGGATTTTGAAGAACTTATGGGCATGTACGGTCAGGATCTCTATATGTTCAACAACGACGACGGTTACTATATTGCGCCCGGTTCCCGTTTTGTGGAATTTGAAGAAGCTGCATTCGGGCTTGCTGTGGGTGAATACAGTCCGGTTGTCAAAACGCCGGCCGGCTACAGCATCATCAAGCGTTATGAAAAAGATGCGGCGTATATCGATGCTCATTTTGATGAGCTTTGTCAGGAATATTTTGACGGTGCGTACAATGTAATTATGGAAGAACACGCCGCCTCCCTGACCATGACGGTGCTTCCCGCTATGGAGAAGTATTCGATCTTTACAATGGAGTAATGAATTGGTTTTATGAGACGTTACAGACGAAGAAGCAACCAGAATACGAAATTTGTTTTCCGGCGCATTCTCTTTGTGCTGGTTTGTGCTGCGTGTATCACCGGGTTGGCTATACTGACCGGCAACCTGCTGAAAAACATGGTGGAAAAGGCGGATGAACGCCTGGAATCCCTGGAATCCACGCTGGAAGATGCGCCGGAAACCACTGACGGTATGGATGACATCGGTTTCAGCGGCGATGTGTATTCGGATCTTACCGTTTCCGCTTCCGGTGTGATTCTGAAAAATCATACATCCGAGGACAATCTGGTTCTGCGGGTGAATACCATTGCGGAGAATTACGACACG
The DNA here is from genome assembly GCA_015063745.1 of Oscillospiraceae bacterium. Taxonomy (GTDB): domain Bacteria; phylum Bacillota; class Clostridia; order Oscillospirales; family CAG-272; genus UMGS1696. The sequence continues at coordinate 5,837 of SVTO01000052.1, forward strand.
GTTTCCGTAACTCTTTCCGATGAGAACGGTATTGTTTATTCTTCTCCGGCTCTGATTCAGGCGCTGCGGCTCCCCGCGGGTGATGGGGATGGTTCTTTTGAATCGCTGGTTTCTCTCTGCACTGCGGCCAAGGCTGCCGGACTGCGGATCTCCGGAGTGTTGTCTTCTTCCCTGCCCGTTATGGACGCGGATACTGCCGCTCTGGTGGACGGTACGCTTGCTGGGGAGCTGTATTCCCTTGGGTTTGACGAGGTTCTGTTCAGCGATATTATGCCCGAGGAAACGGACAGGGATCGCATCGAGATTGCTGAAAATTATCTGAAATCCATCCGTTCCGCAGTGGGTGACGGTCTCTGCATCGGTACGGTTCTGCCCCTTTCCGTATACAGGGATGTTTCCTTTACCCAGCAGATACAAATGATTGCTTCCGTTGTGGATTTTCTGGCCGTGGATTTTACGGAAATCACCGTGATCAACAACGAGCCGGATATGACGCTGGAATCCGTTTGTCTCGCTCTCAAGGGTACTTTTCAGGTATACAATCTGCGTATTGTACTGGCCAATCCCAATATGGAGCAGCTGGCCGAACAGTACAATCTGCTGACGGCTATGGAACTGACCAATATTCACTTTATCGGTGAAATTACGCCTTCCGTGCTTTCCGATGCTTTGACAGCGGATACGGCTGAGACTGCGGATGAAACGGAAACGGAAGCCGAAACCGCCGGTGATCCCGTTCCTCAGCGTAATCCCTATGCAACCAGCGGTTCAAACGGTTCTGACAGCGGTGACGGGGATGAAACGGAAAAAGAAACCACTTATCAAAGCGGTGAATCCGGCAGTTCCTGGTATTGATGATGTATTCTGATTTTCTCAGTATGAATTTTCCGGGGAATATCCCGGAGTTGGTATTTGACAGGCAGGGGCATGTTATTGCTGTTCCGGCTTTGTATGTTACCTTGCCCTCCGTTCTGAAAACGGCAGAAAAGTGTTTTTATCGGGATCTGTCAGCGGATGACAGGTCCCGTTTCCGCAGATTCTGCCGGGATACGGATCTTTGGAAACCAGTATTTCCGGAATCCGGGCTGCTGCTTTCCCTGCACGGGAACGAACGGTTTTCCGCTGTTTTGGCGGTTTGCAGGGATGAAGGGTCCGTTACGGTTCGGTTTATACGACGGCCCTGGGATTTATATGATCCTTCCCTGCCGATTCTCAAGGGTCTTTCCGGGATTGCGGGGGAATTCTGCTATGCGTGTCTGAATCTGGATCGCGATCTGGCGTATGGTACTTATGTACCGGCCGATTCTTCCGCCGGTGGGATGTTCTGCGGTTATCTTGCTGAAACAGCTGAGAATATACGTAATTCCGGCGACTGTCTCTGCGATCTGCGGCAAATCACGGGATTTCTTCTGGACAGTTTACGGGAATCGGCATTGTTCTCCGATATGGATATTCTCTTTTCGGATCCGACGGATAATTGTGGTGCGCTGATTATTCCTTTACATCTGAGTGGACTGACATATGCGTTTCTGCTGCTTATGCGGATGATGGGAGATCTGAGTACGGACGGTCAGGTGGAGGTTTCGCTGCTGACTTATGAGGACAGAGTGGATTTCCGTTTTGCCTGTACGTCCAATCTTGCGGCTTCTCATCTGCGTTACAACCGGTCGTTTTCCGGTGCGTCAGAAGCTGTGCCCGGACTTCGGGGGCCTGCTGAATTGTTTTCGGCTTTATGTGCCAGACATTCTTTTACGGCTGAACTTCTGAAAAACCGCGGTACTCTGCTTTGTACGGTTACGGTGCACGAATTTACGGAACATCAGCCGGATTTCAAGTTCAACGATCCTATGGCACGGATACGGGAATTTTTCTCAGAGGCTTTACATGTATTGTCATGCTTGGCAGATGTCAGTGAACACCAAGAAGGAGAAGCAAAAGGATTATAATATCCCATGCGTCACTGCCGTCGGCGAGCAATAGTACTGTGACAACGATCAGCAGCCATTCTTCTCTGCCGAGGGAGCGTATCAGTTCTGTCAGCATTTCGTTCGGGCGGATGGGATTTGCGTTGTCTTTGGTGATCCTTCGTGGTTCCGGACTATCCGGTGATTTGTCCTGTGCGGATGCAATTTCCGATAGTACGGGGATATTTTCGGGATGATATTCCGTCTGTTCGGTCGTTGTTTTCTCTTCCGGTGACGGGGATTCTGATTCTGTTGTTTCTGTATGGTGTCGGGTACTTGTGTATAGTCTTTGTTCCGGCGGGTGGATTTTTCCGATCGTTGTGCTGTTGAAAGCATTGCCGTTATAGCCGGGCGGGAGATGTATTCTTCCGTCATCGCGGATGTTTCTGCCGAGGGTTGTTCCTCTTGTATACATGGAGGTCTCCTTTCAGTCCGATTTTTCGCTTCCGGATGTCGGCGGGGTCTGCATGATGCTGAGCACTTCCCCCAGCTGCATGACGTTCATGGCTTTGTCGATCAGGCTGCATCTGGCGGGGCTTAAATAGGGCTTCAGCGCGCATAAAAGTTTATCGCGTTTGTCCTTACTGCCGGGTCTGATCAGGCGTGACAGGGGAAAATTTGCGTTTTCTGATGGGTTTGGGGATATTCTCGGTGGTTCGGTGGTTTCCGTGCCGGCGGTTTCGGATGGAATAGTATGGTTATCGGATTTTTCCGACAGGCCGAAGAGCTGCATCATTTCCGGCAGCTTTGCCATGATTTTGCCGGTATCGATTTCTGCTTCGCTGCCCTTGATTTCCTTCACAAGCGATGCGAATTCGGGATTCTGCAGAATATTCTGCACCATGGTGTTCAGTTCGTTATTCTCCATATTCTCACCTGCTCATTTTGCGGATCTGTAGATATTCATCAGGTAGGATATGCGTTCCAGATCGGATTCTGTGACAGCGGAAAGCAGTGCTCTGAGTTTTCCCATTGCCGCTGTGTCCATAGGTTTATCGGATACATCCGCGCCGTTTGCGGTCATCAGAAGCTTTACCATCTGCCACATTTTTTCATCCGGCAGGGCAAGCAGATTGTCAATTATTCTTTTGTCGATTTTCATATACGCAGTTCCTTTCTGAAGGGAGATTCACTGCAGTATACGCCGGAATCGGGAAAAGGTTACGTTTATATGAGGGGATTATTATGAAGATTCTTGTTTTTTCGGACAGTCACGGAAATCCCGGTGCTATGTTCCGGGCGGTGAAGGATCATATCGCCCATGGAGGGGTGGATATGATTCTGCATCTTGGGGACGGATACGGGGATTTCAAGGCTTTGGTGGGTATGTTTCCCGATATTCCTGCTTATATGGTTCTGGGGAACTGTGATGACCCTTATGTCAAGGATGCGCCCAAGGAACGCATTATTGAGGCGGAGGGCTTTACTTTTCTGATGGTTCACGGACATACACGCGGTGTAAAGCGTGATCTCGGTCAGGCGGCAGATGCGGCGGCAAGATGCGGGGCGGATGTACTTTTATACGGACATACGCATCTGGCTATGGATCAGCGGATGGACACGCGGTTTGGTAAAACAGTACGTATGATCAATCCCGGTACTGTGGGCAGCGGATACAAGCCCAGTTATGCTTTTCTGGAAATCGTAAGCGGGCAGCTGATGTGCGGTTTCGGAAATCCGACGGTTTGATTTTGGGGATTGACATTCGTTTTTCTGTATGCTATAATCAATTCAATGATATTTTCGAAACGAAAGGAAAGTTTTTATGAGAATCGGTCAGATTTATATGTATGACAGCCCGGCTTATTTCCATGATGCCAAGGCGCACAATCTGGAGTTTATCGAAGTTTGCTGCAACAACGGTGAGGACGGTGAACACTTTATTGCTTCCGTTGATGCCATGAAGCAGGGGATCGCCGAAACCGGTGTGGATGTTTCCTGTGTGGGCAGATGGAATCATGATATGATGAAGGATGGTACCATTGACAAGGGTATTCAGGCGAGATACAAGGCTTTACTGGATGCTGCTATGGAAGTGGGTGCCAAAACCTTCGTTTGCGGTGCGAATTATGACGAGAGCATTTCCCTGTTCCGGAACTACGCCAATGCGATCGAATTTTTTGGCGACCTGATCGATCAGGCTGACGGAAAAATCAAGATCGCTGTTCAGAACTGCACATGGAACAACTACATCGTTTCCCCCAGAGAATGGGAAGTCGTTCTGGGTGAGCTGCCCGAACTGGGTCTGAAGTATGATGCTTCCCATGCGTATAACCGCGGGGACAATTACCTGAACGAAATGTCCGACTGGGGTGAGAGAATCGCTCATGTTCATATCAAGGGAACGACGCATGCAGGTAAGCGCTGGGTGGATGATCCGCCGGCAGGCATGGATGATCTGCATTGGTCTTCCATTTTCTCCATCCTGTATGCCAGAGGCTATGACGGGGATCTGAGTATTGAACCTCACTCCGCTACCTGGTCCGGAGAACTGGGTGACAAGGGTGTGGAATTCACCAAAAAGTTTATCAAGCAGTTTGTTCTGTAATCAACAGCATAAAAAAACGGGATGTCGCTTTGAACGGCATCCCATTTTTTGTTTGTGTTTTTATGCCCAGGACATGGTACTGGGTTTGGGTTCATGCATGATTACGGTCTTCAGGCATTCTACTGCTTTGGCCAGACCTTCGTCGATGGACATCAGGCTGTCTTCATGTTCGATGGACATGACACGGTCGTAACCTACCAGACGGAGGTTATCCATGATGTCTCTCCAGTAAGATGCATCGTGGCCGTAGCCTACTGCGCGGAATACCCATGCACGGTTGGCTTCGTCGCCGTAGTGCTTGGTATCCAGAACACCGATGCGGGCGGTGTTGATGGCGTCGATCTTGGTATCCTTGGCGTGTACATGGTAGATGGCGTCACCCAGCATACGGATAGCTGCTGCGGGATCCATGCCCTGCCATACCAGGTGGGAGGGGTCGAAGTTGGCGCCGATTACGGGACCAACGGCTGCACGGAGCTTCAGCAGGGTTTCTGTGTTGTAGCAGCAGAAGCCGGGATGCAGTTCCAGTGCGATATGCTTAACGCCGTGGGCTTCGGCAAATGCGCCTGCTTCCTTCCAGTAGGGGATCAGGACTTCGTTCCACTGATAATCCAGGATTGCCAGGAAATCATCGGGCCAGGGGCAGGTTACCCAGTTCGGGTACTTTGCGCCGGGTGCGTCACCGGGACAGCCGGAGAAAGTGATGATGGTGTCTACGCCAACTTTTTCAGCCAGCAGGCAGGCATTACGGAAATCCTTATCGAAGGATGCGGCGATTGCCGGATCGGGATGTACGGGGTTGCCATGGCAGGACAGAGCGGCCAGTTCCATGTCGTACTTCTTGAAGGTTGCCAGCCATTCGGCCAGTTTTGCTTCGTCAGCCAGCAGAACTTCGGGGTCACACTGGTTCTTTCCGGGGAAACCGCCGCAGCCGATTTCTACAGCTTCAACGCCCAGCGCCTTCAGAGCTGCCAGGGTTTCGTCGAGGGTCTTATCCGGATACAGATTTGCAAATACACAAAGTTTCATTGTCGTTTCTTCCCTTCTGTGTGCAATGAATCAGTCTTCGAAACGGTAGATATCACCGGTCTTGGCGGATTCGTAGATACCTTCCAGAATGCGGGTGATGCAGTATGCCTGTTCGGGCAGTACGCAGGGATCCTTATCCTTCAGGATGGCGTTGATCCACTGACGTGCTTCACGTTCGGAGGGGTCATTGCTTCCGCCGCCTTCGTAGAATGCTACGCCGCCGGCTGCCATGCTGGGTCTCATTACATACTGTCTGCCGTTGCGGATACCGTTAATACGTACACCGTCCCACATATCACCGCCGGCCAGAGTACCGCATACGGAGGTAACGGCTTCACGTACTTCCAGGGTATTCAGCGCCCAGGAGGATTCCAGGTTGATGGTAGCGCCGTTTTCCATTACAACGAAACCGAATGCGCTGTCTTCTACGGTGAACTTTTCGGGATCCCAGTCGCCCCATGCATTGCCGGTTTCGGTCTGGTTGTTCAGCTTGTGATAGGAGGTACCTACGCAGTACTTGGGCTTATAGTTGTTCATGATCCACAGAGTCAGGTCAAGTGCGTGGGTTCCGATATCGATCAGAGGACCGCCGCCCTGCTCTTCTTCGTTCAGGAATACGCCCCAGGTGGGAACGGCACGACGACGGATCGCGGTTGCCTTTGCGTAGTAGATGTCACCAAAGGTTCCGTCTACTGCTTCCTGCTTCAGATACAGAGCTTCGTTGGTCTGACGGTTCTGATAACCGATGGTCAGTTTCTTGCCGCTTCTTTTGGCTGCGTCAAGCATCTTCTTTGCTTCTGCAGAGTTGATGGCCATGGGCTTTTCACACATTACATGCTTGCCTGCGTCCAGAGCGTCAACGGTGATGAAGCTGTGTGCGCGGTTGGGAGTACATACGTGCACTACGTCGATGGTCTTATCTTCCAGCAGTTTCTTGTAATCTTCGTAAACAGCTGCATCGGGAGTACCGTACTTTGCCTTTGCGGCTTCTGCCTTGGACACGATGATGTCACAGAATGCAACCATTTCCACTTCCTTGATCTTTGCCAGGGAAGGCATGTGCTTACCGTTGGCGATACCGCCGCAGCCGATAATACCTACTCTCAGTTTTTCCATAAAATTTTCCTCCTGAAAAATAATTTTTGATGTTATTCCATCCGCATTGTTTTATCAGCGGTAAATGGTCAGTTCTTGGGAACGTCCAGAGATACGCGGGAAATGACAAGTCCCAGTTTACCCTGGCTTTCACCGGACCAGATAATCTTGCGGGGACATTTGTTTACGCAGACATCACATCCGGTACATTTGTTATAGTCGATTACGGCGATGCCTTCGTCCACGGTGATGGCGCCGGCTTCGCAGTTCTTCTGGCAGATCTTACAGGAAATACAGCCTACGTCGCAGTATTTGCGGATGCGCTTGCCTTCGTCGGTGGAGCTGCATCCTACCCAGTGTCTGGAATCGAAGGGGATCAGTCGGATGATCTTCTTCGGGCAGATGTGGGTACATACGCCACAGCCGGTACATTTCGTATAGTCCACGACCGCAACACCGCTGACTACGGAAATGGCACCGAAGGGACAGGCACGTACACAGCTTCCGAGACCGATACAGCCGTTGGGACAGAGGTTTTCACCACCGCCGCTTCTGGCTGCCGCTGCGCAGTCCGGGATGCCTTCGTAGACGTATTTCTTCTTGACGTATTCGTTTGCGCCGGAACACATGACCTGTGCACGCATACGTTTATTTTCGCCGGCCTCCACACCCATGATGGCCGCGATCTGTCCGGCTACTTCCGCGCCGCCTGCTGTACAGGCATTGACGGATGCTTCGCCTTTGCTTATGGCTTCTGCCAGAGCGGCACATCCCGCATATCCGCATCCGCCGCAGTTGGCACCGGGCAGGCATGCTGAGATAGCTTCGGCTCTTTCATCGGTTTTCATGGCAAAGGCTTTTGCGGCTACGGCCAGCAGGATCCCCATGGCGGCACCGAGGAGTATGAAGATCAGTACAGGGATTAAAATTGTTTTCATCTGTCAGCCCCCTCTCAGAATTTCATTCCGGAAAATCCGGAGAATGCCATGGCTACCAGACTTGCCGCGATCAGCAGGATGGGAAAGCCTTTGAATGCTCTTGGCGGTCTTGCAAACACGAGACGTTCTCTGACACCCGCGAATACCGTGATCGCCATCGTGAAGCCCAGTGCTGCGGAGAAACCGAATACTACACTTTCAAGGAAATTATATCCCTTCTGGATGTTGACAAGCGCTGCACCAAGTACTGCACAGTTGGTGGTGATCAGGGGCAGGAAGATGCCCAGAGCACTATACAGTGCAGGAATGTAGCGTCGCAGGAACATTTCTATGAACTGTACCAATGCCGCAATTACCAGAATGAAGGCGATTGTTTTCAGATACTCCAGTCCGGCGGGTTCCAGAAGCAGGTGATATACGGCCCAGGTTACAGCGGAGGAGACGGTCATAACAAAGGTTACGGCCATGCCCATGCCCAATGCGGTAGCGGGCTTTTCGGATACACCGAGGAAGGGACAGATACCGTAGAAACGGGAGAAAATAAAGTTTTCCGCAAGGATGGCGGTGAACATGATCATGAAAATCTCAGCCATTGTCATCCTCCTTTCCCGTATCTATGAATGTAAATTCGAATTCTTCGGTTTTCATCTTGCTGTCTTCCGCCATGATCTTCAACTCGTCGTTGATATTGAAGATTTCGGAAGACTTTTCGGCGGTGGGTTCGGTCTTGGGGGGCGTCATTTCCGGTTCGGGTTTTGCTGTCTTTTCTTCGGATTTGACTGCAGGTTCAGCCTTGCGCTCCGGTTTGGGTTCTGCTTTTACTGCAGGTTTCGGCTGTACCTTTGGTTCGGGTTTTACGGGGGGTTCTTCTTTTGCTGCGGAGGATTCGGCGGCTTTACCATCGGTTTTGGGGATGATATTGCCGGTTACGGGATCCTTCATCAGGGTCGGATGGTAGCCGTTTTCAATGGCGTCCATTTCCAGTGCCTGCTTGCGTCTTCTTTCATCGTTTACATTACCGATCTTCTGAACAAGGGCGATCAGGAAGCCGAGGGTCAGGAATGCGCCGCAGGGGAGCAGGAAGATGGTTGCCGGAGAATACCAGCTGCCAAGGATCTGCAGGCCGCCGGTACCGTCTGCGGAGGCAAAGAGCTTGCCGCTGCCCAGCAGTTCTCGTACGGCGGAAATTGCGGTGAGGGCCAGAGTGAAGCCGATACCGATGGACAGGCCGTCCACCATAGAAGGCAGGGGCTTATTCTTGGAGGCAAAGGCTTCCGCACGGGCAAGGATGATACAGTTTACAACGATCAGGGGTATGAACAGGCCGAGAGACTGGTCAATGGCAGGAAAATACGCTTTGATCAGCAGTTCCACGGCTGTTACAAAACCGGAGATGATTACGATGTAGGAGGCAATCCGTACTTCCTTCGGGATCAGTTTGCGGACAAGGGAGATGAACAGATTGGAACAGATCAGTACAAAGGTTACTGCGGCTCCCATACCAAGCGCGTTGGTCACCGAAGTCGTGACAGCCAGGGTGGGACACATTCCCAGCAGCTGCACGAAGGTGGGGTTATTGGTGAGAATGCCTTCCTTCATCTGTTTTAAAAATTTTGACTGCATGGAATCATTCCCTCCTTATCGCTTGATATAATGGGGCAAAGAATTGTCCCTGGTTTCTGCTTCGATTACCGGTTCTGTTTCTTCTTCGGAAGTTTCGTCCGTATCGGTTTCGCCGTCTTCATCTGTTTCGGCTTCGCCGGTTTCATCGGATTCATCCGTATCGGTTTCACCGTCAGCGGTTTCGCCTTCTTCGGTTTCTTCCGTTTCCGGAGGTGTGGGTTCGGTGATCCAGTTATCGAATTCTTCGGTTTCAAAATCGAAGGTTTCTTCTTCGGGATCCGCTTCCTCTTCTGTGGTTTCGGTTTCTTCCGGTTCGGTTTCAACGGGTTCGGTTTCCGGAGGATCGGTTTCTGTCGGCCAGGTTACGACGGGCTGGGTTTCCACAGGCCAGGTTACGACCGGCTGAGTTTCCACGGGCCAGGTTACCGCAGGTTCGGTTTCCGGAGGATATGTTTCCGCAGGTTCGGTTTCCTCGGGTTCCGTTTCGGCAGACTCGGTTTCCGTGGTTTCGGGTTCTGTGGTTTCCGTTTCGGTGGGTTCGGTTTCTGCGGGTGTGGTTTCAACGGGCTCGGTTTCCGCAGGGGTGGTTTCCGGTGCGGGAGCGTTGGTCAGTTTTTCCACCAAAGCAATGGCCATGTTTACGCCTTTGGTTACGGCCTTGGAGCTGATGGTAGCACCTGCGATGCCGTCTACGTTTTCATCAACAGCAAAGGGACCTGTATGACCCGGGAACTGGCTGAGGAAGCCTTCGGAATTGGTTTTGGAGCCAACGCCTGCGGTTTCCTTCATTTCCACGATGGTGATGCCCACAACGGTTTTGGAGGTATCAATGCCTACCATCATATTGATGGGATTTTCGTATCCATTCGGGGTTACATTGACGCAGTAGCCGATGAATGCTCCGGACTTATAGATGCGGTACAGTTTACCTTCAATCGCTTCACCGTCGAGCTCGGCTTTTACGACACCGTCTCCGCCGTGCATTTCTACCAGATCTCCTTCCGGGAACACCCTCAGAATGGCGGCGTCACGGGCTTTGATGGCGTTTTCGGCGATGATGTCCTTAGTCATGGTGTTGACAACGGACAACAGCAGGGCGATTACGGCGCAGATTGCAGTCAGAACAACGACCATACGCACGTAATTCGGTGTGGGGGATTGCGGCATGGGTTCTTTGGCGGGTGCCGGTTCTTCCCTGTCTTCCTTCGGTGCCCGGTTTTTGGGAGTTTTTACTTTTTCTGCTTTTTGCTTCTTTTCTTTTACAACTGCTGCCGGAACAACAAATTCTTCCTCGTCAGGGATTTCTTCTTCGTCATCCGGTTCCGGTTCTGCGAAGCTGTCGTCTATATATTCGTCCGTTACCAGGAATCCTTCCACCGACAGTTTTTCTTCGGTTTCGGATACACCGGTTTCTTTATTCAGTTTTTCATTTGACATCGGGCTTACCTCCAAAACGACGGGGGATGGTCAGCTTATCAATATATCCGACAAGCACGTTCATAATCAGGATTGCAAAGGATACGCCTTCCGGGTAAGTGCCGAAATAACGGATCAGTACGGTCAGACAGCCGCAGCCGACACCGAAGATCAGTCTTCCCTTTGCGGTTACGGGACTTGTTGTGTAGTCAGTAGCCATGAAGATGGCACCGATGAACAGACC
>SVTO01000053.1 GCA_015063745.1 Oscillospiraceae bacterium
TTTGCTTCCATTCACCTCGGAATCTCTTGCGTAATTGAACAATTTTCCGACACTGAGCTTAAGAACGGCTTGATTAAAAAAATACCTCTTGATCCTCCGCTTCCGAAGAGAAGCATTGGCTGCGCTTATCTGAAAAATGCACCTCTGTCCTACGCCGCAAAAGCATTTTTGGAGTTGATCAAGAATAATTCTTAACCGAGAACTGTTTTTTTGTGGATAATCATTTTTGAAAAGCCGTGTTCATAACCCTTTTACAGTGAAAATGTGTAAGTTCGACTGATTCAGATCAACGTCATACATATGGACTGCTTTGATTTCAAACTCGTCATAGGTCGTGTAATAATAGATCCCCATATCCATATTACAACAGCTGCTGTAGCGCGTATATTCAAAGCCTTCGGCAGACCGAACACATCCCTTTGGCATCGCAACAGAATTCAAAATGTGAAAGAACTGATTCACGTTTGATTTTTCGTTATCCCCCGACATTGCGTTTTCCTTAACGAAAAGAGCTTTGATGAAGCGTGACGCGCTTGAATAATCTCCGGGCAAGCCCAACGCGCCCATTCCTAAGCTATAGTTTTTCACAGGTATTCTTTCCCTGAATTGTGATATTGAAAGACCAGCGCTTAGCCCCATGTAATTGCTCACATTCGCATAGTGATATTCAAAGGGCGGATTGTTAGTCAGCACCTCAAAGAGATTATCGTATATTTTCAGTCCATCCTTCAAGGGTTCTGCTATGATACTGTACTTTTTATCGCTGATCATCCAGTGCAACGGTGACAGCGGAAGCTGCTCGTTAAAATCGATATTGATCAAATTGATTTTGGCGAGTAAAGCCTTTGCTTCATCAACACAAGCACACTGCGCCAAAATCCAAGGAATCAGTTCAAAGGGCGTGATGTTGTCCTTTTCCTCTGCAAAGCCAAGGTAAACTGCGTTTTCGGGAAAGTTCAAGCCTGCTACAGAGAGTCCCTTTTCGTTTGTGGCCTCATAGTATAGCGGATAATCATCGGCAACGGTAGCCATGCCGATCATTGCGTAGTGTGATTTTAGCGGCTTTGTGCAACGCATTTTTATTTCATAATTCCGCGGAGTAATCACCACCCTTTCCCCGTATCCGCGGTCAAGATCCAGATTTCTGCCGAAATAAGAAGCACCGCTTCTATAACAAATTGCTGTACACATAAAGGCCTCCGTGATTGTATTCTTCTTTAGTATTTCCAAAAGCAAATAAAACATTTATTTACTGTACTGTTTCTGAAAGAGCCGCGCAATCATTGACTCTTAGCGAAAATCGAGATATAACGAGATATAATAATTATATAATTTCGTTGTTTGCATTCGAAGGAGATATATGATGAAAATTGCAGTTACTTATGAAAACGGTCAGATCTTTCAGCACTTCGGTCACACCGAACAGTTCAAGGTATATAAAGAAAATGTTTGCTATCCTTTTTCATTTGACACCGCAATGGTATACTAAAACCAAACCAAGGAAAAATAAAAACAAATGAGAAAGGAACTCATGTTATGAGAAAATTATCACACTCGCGCTCGCCGCAATCCTCAGTCTGACCGCACTTACATCCTGCGTCAGCTCCGACAAAACCGTGTCCACCGACGGCTCCACTTCCATGGAAAAAGTGATCGGTGCCCTCGGCAAGAGCTTTATGAACGCAAACTCCGGCGTAACCTTCATCTACAATCCCACCGGTTCAGGTACCGGCATTCAGGCAGTCGCGGAAGGCAGATGCGCCATCGGTCTGTCCTCCCGTTCCCTGAAGGATTCCGAAAAGGCAAACGGACTGACCGAAACCGTCCTTGCTTTCATATTTCAAAATTCCTTGTAAACACAAGCATTTTCGGAACTTTTGGAATATGTTTCGTCCGCCTCGGCTCTTTGCCTTTGAGTAGATCAGATATGAACACTCCGACCACATGAAAATAATCCGAACATTCTCCTCCTTGGAGAGTCGTTCGGGTTATTTGTTTTATTTGAGTAAGTAATTTGTGTAGTGACGCAAAATTCCAATTTGACAATGCGTCCCCGCTGCACCCCCCTCACTCTTCAAAAACTTTTCGAAAAATGGGCTTTGCGACAGATATTTTGCAAAATAAAACATTCTTTTTGACCCCTCATTAAAGTTTTTGAAAGAATGGGGGTTCGGGGGAAGCCAAGATTCGCTTCGCGAACTTAAACTTTTTTCAAAAAGTTTTCCTTCCCCCGAAAATCTTCACTTGCGACAGCCCCATCTTCCAAAGTATTGTAGTTTTGTACACCGGCAACGCAGATATCTGTGACGAGCTTTTCCGCAGCATCCGCATCCACAAGGACGAGACAGGCTGTGCGGTACAGATCATCAATGCACTGTGAGCAGGCTTGTTCGTATAGGGTATAGGTTTCGGTTATTGTGTCAGACATAGAATGTTTCTCTGGGTGTCTTTAACGAGATATAGGGCTGGTTTCGTTCTATGGTATATGTGCCGATTTCACAGCAAAATCTTACAGGCAAGCAGAAATATTTCAGCTCAGTTCACGGGGGGCGTATTTTCCGATTTGGATAATCTCACTTCCGAGGAAAACATCTCCCTCTCCGATTGCGAACTGAACTTTATGCGACGGAATGATTCTGTGACGGTCGGCAAAGAGCTGCACGATCACATAAGTCATACCATCCTCCTCGTGTATATCGAGGATTTTGTGAACCGCACTGTATCCGCGTGTGTCAGCGTATCGAACCGTATCAGTTTCTTTATTGTATTCGCAGCGTGACAAAATTCTGTTATCCTTTGGTCGTTCAACTGTGATACCGAACTTCTCGGACATCAGCCTCTGCATTTCATCGAAGCGGATCTCAAGACCCTCGTTTCCGTAGTGTGCACAGATGTAATTATACGGGAGATGATAGTTTTCCGGATCCCATTTCCCGTAAGGTGATACTTCATAGATGTACGGCATCCATGAAAGATAGGTGTTTACAGCTTGTACCGCTGTATTTCCTTCGAATCTGTCAAGTCCGCGCATTCGTTTCCAATATGCCTCGGCTTCCTCCTGCGTTGCCGGTATACCTTCGGTGTAAATGCTCAGTTCCATTCCATCAAGGAGCATCCATGTGTATGTTCCCGGCAGAAGCGTTTGGGGAAGCGAATTACCTGTGACGGTAAAGGTGAAACTCAGGGTTGTTCCAATTCCGCTTCCTGCATCTTCAACAATGGTAATGGAATAATCCCGGATTCCAAGACCGTTGTATTCAGGGATTTCCGAGTTTCCGCTGACCAGATTATAGATAAAGTGGTAAGCACCCGAGGCGGGTTTTATACCCCATTTCTTCCAGCTCTCGGACCACGGCAGCCTATCCCAATCGGCTATGTCCGTGATGACAGCAATCGGTTCCACAACCTGCTGCATGACAAGCGTTTTTCCTACAAGATGCTGCAGCGACGGCGCGTCACAGGCTCTGATATCAAAATACAGGTTCGTGCCGTATGATCCTTTGCTGTAGCCAAGAGTGAATTTTATCGTAAATTCCGACTCTTTTCCGGAGGGGAACGGTGAACGCAGAACAGCCGTATTGACCATGGTAAGGGGATTGACTGTGTATGTGCCTACATAACGGCTGACATCGGTCCCGTCTCCGATTCCGTCATCCAGCTGGATCATTGCGCTTTCCGTAAGGATGGAAAGGGAGTAGGAATGTGTACCACTGCCATCCGGAATACTGCCTTCCCAAACGCCGTCAAATACATCATCCAGAACCACAGGTGCGGGGGTGGCGTAACCGTCTGTGTTCGGTACAAAGGTCAGCGGAATCGGATCGTTTACAGTAAGCGTAGAAACTTCACTGCTTTCGCAAACAAAATGGACAAATCCGCCGTATTCATAGAGTTTTCCTTTTACCTCAGACTCCGGATAAATATTGACTTCCCCATTGCTGGCATATCTGCCGGTAAGTTTGGCGGTAAACTCACCTGTTTTTACATCATACTGATAAGTGCCTTCATAGGTGATCGGGCCCCCTGTTCCTACCATACCGGCGCTGGCACAGATGGAGCCGTCGCTTTGGATATAGATGGAATGGCTCCAGAAATCATAATTGAAGTTGCCCGGTTTGAGCCGATACGCCTGACAGGAAAACATACCGTCAAGCGGACCTGTGTACGGTTTCCCGTTTTTCAGTACCGTATCTTTTGTAAAAGTTTCTACTTCTTCTACAGATACAAGGTACCCACTTTGGGATGTAACACGGTAAGTCCGCAGGGTTTTGAAGTTGCCCTTGGACCACCAGTCGTTGCTTACACCCATAACATAGTACAGTGTCCCATCTTTCCCCGCATGGATGGTGCCGCCGTCCGGGTAATGGGGTTCAGCCCCCTTACCGTATACTCCCGCTACGGTGATATAATCGCGTTCATCATCCATGGGGATATCCACAACGTACTGTGTCACTTCCGCCGGCAGGGAATAGCTGTCCCAGCTCCAGGTGATGCCTCTGTCCCGGGATACGAGGTACATCGGCTCGCCCTTTTTTTCGCCGTGAGACGGATAAAGCCAAACGGGATAGAATAATTCATTTTGGATATAGTGAGAATCATATCGGCTATAGTAAGGAGTACCTGCTACCAGCTTTTGACCCTCTAAAGCCGGGGGAACGGGAATATCAAGCAGCTCCCACGTCTTGCCGCCATCCATAGTGCGGGAGATAACAGGACCGTCTGTTCCTTCATATTCATTGTAGGGATCAAAGCTCATAAAGGCGATGTTCTCGGAAGCAAAGCCGATTCCCACAACATGATTTCCACCGTAATCATCTGCTGTACTGCCAACATTCCATGTGTTTCCGCCGTCGGTTGATATCGCCACATTTTTGCGGCCGCTTCCCAATACGGTTCCCGTCAAATGCGCAGCAGCCCAGCGGGTAGCACCGAATGAAGCATAATAGAAGTGTATATACTCCGGCTGCCAGCCAGGTTCCCAACCATCAGAATCCCGGTCCGTTGCAATCCAATCGTGGAAAATCTCATAGGGGATCCGTTCCACATAAATACCGTCTTTTTCAGTATACAAGTCAATCCACGGGGTTTCCCGGGATTCGACGTACCCGATGAACGGACCTTGTCCGTAGTCACGCACGGTATTGTCCGGTGTCTGCGACATCTGCTCCAGCGCCGCAGCAAATTTTTCTGCCATCAGCTCAAACGAAGTAAAACGGATCTCTCCGTCTGCACTTTCCGTATAGGTACAGTATGCCGTGGCAGGAATCTCGCGGCCGTTGTCTGTCATATACGCCTCAACTCTGACCGTGTATTTACCGTCCTCAAAGCTCTCAAGCGTCATCGTATAGTCGTGGCCAACGTCATATTCAAATGCGGCGGTATAATGATCCACACGGTGCAGCCAGCCGTCAATCACTGCGAACAGAGGATACGTATTCTCAACAGTTGTTGCTATCAGTTTTTCCGTAAGTTTTGCATCAAAACACTGTTCCAGGTATTCGCTGAGTTTTTTAAATGACATGATAGCTTTGATGTTCACGACGCGGTAAGGTATTCCATCTATGGAAGCCGTACCGTTAAAATAGATATCGGAACGGTATCTGGTAAACATGGCATACATCGCTTCCGCTTCGTGATAGATTTCCGCAAAGTTATCGGGAAGAGCAGGTTCTGTCAGAAGCGCAGGGTCACTGTATTTCCTCACTTCATTGCCGCGTTCATACACAATTTCATTCAGTGTAATACCAATATTCAACTTTCCATGGAGTCCAGAGTACATATCTGCGTCAATATAGAGATGGAATGTATCTGCCGGACCGCTGCCCATGAGCCGAATCTTGCGGGAACTGTTTCTCAGTGTTTTTTCTGTCACTGAAACCTCGGAACGGTATGTAAGACTGTCATGATCGTTCAATACACGGTTGACAGTATACACCGTTCCGGAATCTGACAGTGTATGACGGATATCAAAACCAAGATATAATACGCTTGGCCCCATTTCTTCTGGTTTTTGTGCGGATACACCTACAGTATGCAGGAATACTTTCGTGGTGTCAGTAGTGAAAACAGGAATCTTCTTCAGATCCAGGTGTGCTCCCTCTGATGAAACGATGTCATCATAAGACGGAAGCTTTTCTAAAGGCAAGGATAAAGATATTTCCTTTGTTTCCTGCGAAAGAATTGTAAAACCATCTTGCGCAAGAATATTGTCCATGGTAACCGTGTGCGGATTTACAAACGAACAGCCCACCGCACTCACAGCGAGTACAACCGAAAGAACAAAGGAAATCCATCTGTTCTTCTGCTGCTTTGTCAGCATCAGAATCCGTTCTTTCATCGGGGCACTGCCAAGACCGGTTGCATACCGATGTTTCTGCGGAATCGTATCCAGCAGGATATGGGCGTATTTCAGACGGGTTTCTTCGTTCAGCTTAACAGAAATCGCATCATCGCAGGCAAGCTCCGCATCCAGCTTTGATACCGTTGCCGCAGCCCAGACAAGAGGGTTCCACCAGAATACGGTAAGAGCCAGCGCCCGAACGATAGACCATATGTGATCCCAATGGCGCAGGTGCATATGCTCGTGAATGATAATCAGCATTTCCGATGTACTGTTCGCCGCTTCCGGCGTGATGTAGATGGAGGGAATGAGTCCGGATATGCAGGGAACACCGGCATCCTCGGAAATATATACCTTTGTGCCGCGCACAGTACGGTGCAGGATACGTTTTTGGATCAGCCGTCTGTTATAGGTAATCCCTGTAAAAAGGAACCATGTAGCCGAGACTACCGCACCCACGAACCACACAAGATCTGCGATCCGCTGCCACTGTATCGAAACAGGCTCCGTCGTCGGGGGAGCAGGGAGGGGATCTGCGGGTATAGACAGTTCTTCTTTGTCCGTTTCCGAAATGTCCGGCACTGTCTGTACAGGCGCAGCAATTTCTGGCGATTTTTCCGATACATTCGGATATACAGGGGTTACCAGCACAGGATTCTGCTGCGGATAGTCCGGTACCCTCTGCGGCAGATCTGCCGTGGGTTCCTGTATTTGTTTATCGGACGAATCCAGAAAACTGTCTGCCGGATCCTCTGGCATTTCTTCCTCTACGGTCTGGTGATTCTGCAGAAACGCCGGGAGAGTCACGTTCACTTCCAATAGCGATACCGGCAGAAACATACGGATAACAACCACCAGCCAGAGGGCATAAATCATGCGCGGTGCCACCGTTTTGCGGAAGATACTGCGAATCAGCAGAACCGCAAGGATCAGAAGGGAAAGGGATAAAAGATATTGGATCATAGACTACTCCTTCCTCTTTTTTTCCGCATTGTCCAGAATCTGCCGCAGCTCGGCAATCTCCGTATCGGAGAGAGTGTTTCTCTCGGTCAGTGCGGTAAACAGCATCCCAATGCTGCCGTCATATACCCGGTTGAGAAACGATTCGGTTTCAGCGGGAGCTATATCACGGCGTTTCACCGTAGGGTAATATTCGTGTATCCGGCTTTCTTCATCCACACGGACAGCACCTTTGGCAATCAGTCTTTTCAGCATGACAAAAACCGTAGCCCGGGTCCACCCCGTTTCTCCTTCCAGTACCTTTGCCAGCTCGCCCAGTGTATAGGGGGATTTTTTCCAAAGCAGCTTCATGATTTTCCATTCGCTGTCCGATAACATAATCTGTTCCATGAGTTCCTCCTTGTAAGTTGTTGACAAGTGTCTGCGCTATAATCAGTATAGCATAAGTGTAGACGTATGTCAACATGGAGCTGCGCGGTTTAACAAAAAATTCATACAAAGAAATAGGAGTTGCTGCAAGAGGGGTTTTGGGGGGTGTCAAAATAACAGGGGGCTGTCGCAAGTGAAGATTTTCGGGGGCAGGGAAACTTTTTAAGAAAAAGTTTCCCTGCCCCCGAACCCCCATTCTTTCAAAAACCTTAAAGAGGGGTCAAAAAGAATGTTTTGTTTTGCAAAATATCTGTCGCAAAGCCCATTTTTCGAAAAGTTTTTGAAAAGTGAGGGGGTGTGCAGCCCCTGCTATTGTGACAGCCCCTAATAGACATCCTTGTCTGAATTATATTTCAAGAGATATTTTATACGTAATCCGGGTTTCACGTTTTTATAAATGCACCCGCTGCCGGATTTACGGATCTTGCCTTTGTAAGGGGTGAACGGTTCGCTTGGTCCTTTTGCCGGCTCCTCGGCAGTTTTCTCCGATGGCGGGCGGTCGATGGCTCGCATTTGCCAATGCCGCGCTTGAGGTTCTCCGCTATCCTGACTTCCATCTCGGCTGTTCGATGCGAGTAAATATCCAGCGTCGTGGTCGCCGAGACGTGTCCGATGGTCGCCGACAGGGTTTTCACATCCATTCCGTTCGCAATCGCCATCGTGGCGAAGGTGTGGCGCAGATCGTAGAAGCGCACCTTCTTGCATCCCGCGCGTTCCAGCGTAGTCTGCATCCGCTGATAGATTGTGGACGGATTGCGCGGCTGATCGTCCATTCATCTATTTGCAGGTTTGGGGTGTGGTGTTGCTGTTCCGTGCAGCTTTCGTCACGTTAGTGTTTTTCCTTTGATCCTGTGTAACATTATAGCTTGCTTCCACGAGAAAATCAACCAGATCCGGTTTTGCATCCGGAAGCAGAACGGAGATCCAATGGAGCTTATTCATATGATACGCCGGATAGACACCGTCAGCAGCACCAAACGAGCCAAACATCTCGATCGGCAGCTTCAGATTGACTATGTCAATGACCTCCTCGCTGTCAAAGCCGAATTTGCGGCGGGAGACGTGCATCATGATGGCGTACCATTTTCGGTTGTTTGTATGCCGGAACACGGCCGTTTCAAAATCTTTGTCAAAGGGATAATCCGCTTCTGTTCCGTATGTATCAAAACAATGGGCAAGAAATTCCTGTCTGGTCATGGCTTCTTAAAACGCAACTGTTTCTGTTTCTCTGCCGAATGCACTGAATGTCGCCGATGCATTCTGCATATAGAACACCTGTGTGTTGCTGTCGTTTTCATTATACATACCGCGGAGATCCGGATAGGCGTCCAGCATGGATTTTTTGGCTTCCACCCGATCATCCTCCACCAGCTCGCAGGCCACGCGTATCCACGCGCCATCCACGAACGCGCAGATCTCGGCCTTGGGGTTTTCGGCAAGCTGGCGGCTGGTGGGTTTGACTTTGCCTGTCTGGATGTAGAGCCGACCTTCAAATTCGTTCACAGTGCCGAATGGACGCACACGGGGCTGATCTCCTTCTGCTGTTGCCAGATAATATACGCCTGCTTTTTTCAGAAAATCATAGACACGTTTCATATTTCTTCTCCCTAATGCATTTTCAAATACATGCAATGACGATCAATGTAATGACCGCCAGCCAGATCAGTATAAAGGGAATGGCATAGTACCATTTCTCCGGCTTTCCGCCGCCCCACATTCCCCGGGCACGGCTGCGGCAGTCGGCAAATACCTCGGCGGGAATGCAGCGCACACACCATGTAATCAGAGCAGGCAGAATGATGAGATCATCCAGATACCCCAGGACGGGAATAAAATCCGGAATCAGATCAATGGGCGACAGTGCGTATACCACAACTACCCCCGCGAGGAACTTTGCATACCAGGGAGTCCGTTTTTCTTTCAGCGCAAGAAACACCGCCGGAACGTCCGTTTTCAGTTCCTTTGCGCGATCCGTGAATTTGTTCATACAGTATCCGCCTCATAGAAACAAGGTATTTTCTTTCCGGCCGCTGAGTCCGGCAGCAAATTTTTCCGTCATGGTCTGCATAAAGCCGGCATCAAAATCCCGGGCGTGCTGCGGACAAAGACGGACACAGCGCATACAGCCTATACAGATTTCTTTGTCTGTTTTGTTGGAGTTGTGCCGGTCAATCGCACCAACCGGACAACTGTCTGCACAGAGACCACAGGCGGTACAAAGCCCATTTGCTTCGGGCAGGAGAGCACCTCCCCGGGAAATCTCCTTATAGGTACCGTGACTGCCCGCCAGGTGCAAATCCCCGAACACACCAGCCTGCAGTTTTTCCAGGATTCGGTCAGCAAATTCCGTGAGCTGCCGGGTGTCAGCGTCATCCGGTCTGCCGGCCGCAAACTGGCGGAAGATCGAGTGCTCTGCCACAGCCGCCACAGCCGCCGCACAGACAAACCCGCAGGCTTCCAGGGTGTCCTGCAGCTCTGTCAAAGTGTCTTCCCAGGCCCGGTTGCCGTACACGCAGTTCAGTATGGCTTTCGCTCCGTTCGCCTGTATCTTCCGGATCCGCCGGATGGCGATGGCGGGAACGCGGCCACTGTAGGAGGGGACTGAAACGAGGCATATGTCATCCGTGTGCAGTGTAATTCCTTCGGGATCACGGCACAGGTCTATATTCCGATCCGCACCGCCAAGCCGGGCTGCGAGGATATCTGCGACTTTTCGGGTCCCACCGGTGGGGCTGAAACAGATGTTGTAAAGCATGAGATTCTCCTTTATAAAGTGAAAAAATCCGGTATGGATATACTGCACATCGACAGTACGGTTGGTACAAAAATGCTTTTGCAAAGATGGATGGCAGCTGTACAATATATATAGCTTCCGGTATACACCGGAATCGAATTCTCCTGTCGGCACTGTGTCAATTGCTTTTCTTGTTTTTATCCCGCCGCAATAGGATACATGAAACTTTTCTTACTTTACGCAAAAAACAATAACAGCACAGATCCAGATAAACAGTGCGGTACCCAGGCTGAAATACGCCGTCTTACGGCTCGTATTCCATTGTATATATGCCTGACAAAGATTCACTGTCCCCATAAGCGGAATACATATGTCTATAGCATACTCCCAGACATCAAACATCTGCAGTACCGCAAGGACAACGACGGCCAGACTTACGAAGATGGATATAAGCGATATAATTTTGTGTGTCAGGGGTGCGTCTCTCCATTTTGTGCGCATAAAACAGCCTCCATTCCAGTATTCTTATTTCTCTGTTCCGTAAAACTGATCTTTCATAAATGCAATCCTTTCCGCAATCGCCGCCTGGGTGGTTTTTGCCTTCTGTACAATGTCAAAACCGTGCATTGTGCCGAGGGTTTCGTACAGCGTGACCCGGATTCCGGCTGCGCGGAGTTTTTCGGCATACAGAATCCCATCATCGTGCAGACAGTCAAATTCCGCTGTCTCTATGTAGGCGGGCGGCAGCTTTGCAACGTTTTCGGCTTCCACGGGGGAATACCAGACATAGTCAGGCCGGTTTCGGTCAGCTCTTGTCATGGGTGCAATCCGGGCGGAAAGGGAAGCGTTCCACATAGGCGTATCGGTGAACTTTTGACAGGACTCACTGCAATTGCGCGCATCCAGATAAGG
The DNA here is from genome assembly GCA_015063745.1 of Oscillospiraceae bacterium. Lineage (GTDB taxonomy): Bacteria > Bacillota > Clostridia > Oscillospirales > CAG-272 > UMGS1696. The sequence continues at coordinate 11,376 of SVTO01000053.1, forward strand.
GTATGGCAGCATCTGAAAGACAAACTGTACCGGATGACGACGCTCCCGCGCCATCAGACAGACGCCTGCCGTAAGGGCTGCACCGGCACTGTCGCCGCCTATGCCGATGCGGTCTGCCCGGATGCCGAGCGACGCTGCATTATCGTACGTCCAGCACATGGCAGCATAGCAGTCCTCAAAAAATACAGGATGCGGGTGGGCGGGGGCCAGTCGATAGTTGACAAACACGACCTTGCAGCCAACCTCTTTGGCATACCGCAGGGCATTCTTGTAATGGTACCCCGCCGCCGGCAGAACAAATCCGCCTCCGTGAAGGTAAATCAGACAAGGTGCCGGAGTGTCTGCGGATTTGGGTGACATCAGAAGACATTCGATTCGTCCGCCATCATAGCTTTCAATTTCGTGATGGCTGACAGCAAGGGATTTGTCTTTGTATATAGCCTTCGGTGTTTTCATATGGGGCACAGCCATAGCGAGAAATTTTTCGCTGATGGGGGGCGTGAAATGAGAAAACGGGAAGAACTCAGGGTTGATTTTGTATTTAGACATAAGATCTCCTATACCCAAAATCTGTCCCGGAATACCCGGGGGGGACCGGGCTGCAGTTCGCCATCACAGTCAGATGATATCCTGCTCCAGCGGCTTGATATGATTGGCAGCAAATTCGCTGTAACTGTCCCGATAAAAAGCACGGTATTCCTCAAAATCCATGGTGCAATTCCAGCCAAGCAACTCCATTTCTACACCAAATACCCGGGCGAACACATGCATTTCCTGCATTCCGGCGGCCAGATAGAACTGCTTCCGACGGATGCGTTCCGCGGCGTTCGGCGCATCCGCACAAACACGTTCGATTTCCAGAAAAACGCCCATTCCTTCGTACCGGGTCCGCAGGAGCTTCAATATTTCTGTCCCGATTCCCTGACAACGTTTCTTTTTGTCCACAGCAAGATAGTCTATCAGAATCCGGCCGTTTCCGTTGATGGTGGCAGCAAAACCTGCGAAACCGCCTTCTTTTTTGGCATACCACACATCGGTTCTGCCCATTTTCTGCATTTTGCGGATGATGGAAAAGGGCTTGCGTTCCCCAGCCGGAAATGCATTCCGATAGAGCCAATAGATCTGAAGCCACGCGACGGGTCCCTTTGCCTGTATCAGTTTCATTTTTCCTCCAGTTTCCAGCCCCAGTCGCCGTGGTAGATCATCTGCCGAGTCATACCGCCGTCAATGCAGATGTTCTCTCCGGTGATAAATCCGGCCAGATCCGAGCAGAGATAGAGTACCGTATTGGCGATGTCCGGGGGAATGCCTACTCTGCCAGCGGGCTGCTGGCTTGCGTCCGGCCCCCGGTATACTGTATACGCCGTGTCGATCCAGCCGGGGGAGATGGAGTTGACCCGCACCTTGCCGGCCAGACTGACCGCCAGGGCGTGGGTGAGCGCGGAAATACCGCCTTTGGCTGCGGTGTAGCTTTCGGTCTGGGGCTGGCTCATCCGGTCCCGGGAGGAGGAAATATTGACGATGCTGGCCCCCTCGGCAAAATACGGAACAAAAAGCTTGGCAAGATAGAACGGTGCTGTCACTCCAACCCGCAGCGCATACTCAAAATCCTCGTAGCTGCCGCTTTCGATACCGCACATTTTGGGTGGGGCGTTGTTGATGAGATAATCGACGTGACCGTGATCGGCGATTACCCGGCCTGCAAACGCTTCCAGCACGGCCTTGTCGGCAAGATCTCCCACAAAACAGTCGTTTTCCAAAAGATCGATTACACAGACTGTAGCCCCTGCCTCACGGAATTTTTCACAGATGCACTGTCCGATCCCCTGTGCACCGCCGGTGACTACAGCGATTTTGTCTTTGAAATGGAACATGAGTTTGTCTTCCTTTCTCCAAAACGGTAAAGCCAAAACAGGAGTATCTCCCGGGGTGGGATTCCCGCAGAATGTTCTCCATCGGTTTTCCATAAAACAGCAGCCATACCAGAACGTGAATCTATACACTCATTATAGCATAGATCCTGCCATGTTTCAACAGTATCTGTCGTGAAATTCTGACTGCGGCAGTTTTGACCTTGGTCTCAGGGGGAATTGGTTCCGTTTGCTTCATAGGTGAGATCCGCAGAAACTCCGTATTTGCGGCGATGCCGAGACACCGGAATTTCTCAGCGCGGCCGCCAGAATACGATGCCGGTAAGAACGAAGACAACACCGGAATATGCCGTACACCGGGACAGCTTCAGCAAATCAAAAATCTCTCCGCAGAAGATATTTACAGGATCCTGTTGAAAATTGGCAGGTTTTATGATATGATTCTGGATAACAGGACAATACATTTTGAAAAGTATTGGAAAACGGTACGGGAAAGAGGAACAGCATGACAGAAGTAGTAGCCGCCCTGATCTGGCAGGGCGAAAAATTCATGATCTGCCAGCGTCCGGCCCATAAGGTTCGGGGCCTTCTGTGGGAATTTGTCGGCGGTAAGGTGGAACCGGGGGAGACCGGAGAACAGGCACTGATCCGGGAGTGCAGGGAGGAGCTTGGCGTAACGCTCTCGGTGGGGGAGGTGTTTATGGATGTTGTTCATGCATATCCGGATCTGACAGTCCATCTGACACTGTACAGCGCGGTGATTGCCCAAGGGGAGCCGGTGCTGCTGGAGCATAACGATCTCCGCTGGATCACCCCGGAGGAAATTCCAGCGTATGATTTCTGTCCGGCGGATGTAGAGATTCTTGTGAAAATCCGGGAGGTATACAATGCATTCTGACTGGGAAGCCGAGGCCCGCAATCGCTGGGGAGACACCGATGCATATCGGGAACATTCGGAAAAAACAAAACAGTACACCAAAGAAAAATGGGCAAAGGCAAATGCAGGACTGATGGCGATCCTTGCCGCCTTTGCTGCGTGCAGAGACAGCGGTATCGGTGCCGAGTCTGAACAGGCGCGTGCCCTTGCCGCAAAACTGCAGGCGCATATCACCGAAAACTACTACACCTGCACCGATGAAATTCTGACGGGTCTTGGGGTCATGTACGTCACGGATCGGCGGTTCCGTCAGAATATCGACAAATACGGCGACGGTACGGCGGAATATGCTGCAGCCGCCATAGAAGCATACTGTAAGGGACGGAACAGATCATGAAACCTTCCGTTTTGATTACGGGTGCATATGGGGGAATGGGCAGAGCTACGGCAAAAGCAATGCAGGAAAAGGGATTCCGGGTTTTTGCGCTGGATCAAGACGTTGGCGCACCGGAGGACAGCATTCTGCCTGTAGAAGCAGACATCACCGATGAAACCAGTGTCCGGAAAGCCTTCCGGCAGATCAGCGCACAGACGGAAGAACTCTGTGCTGTGATTCATTTTGCCGGAGTGTATATGTTGGATTCTCTGGTGGAGATGGACAATGCCGCATTCGAGAAAATTTTTCGGATCAATCTAGGCGGTGTCTTTCTGGTGAATAAGATCTTTCTGCCCCTTTTGAAGGCCGGGTCCCGTATTGTGATTACCACCAGTGAGCTGGCACCCCTGGCTCCGCTGCCCTTTACCGGGGTTTATGCCGTGACAAAGAGCGCACTGGATAAATATGCATATTCTTTGCGGATGGAGCTCCAGCTGCAGGGAGTCTGTGTCAGTGTTCTGCGGGCAGGTGCTGTTTCTACGGGTATGCTGGGTGTCTCTACCGATGCCCTGGACCGGTTTTGCCGCAGGACGGTGCTGTATACCTGCAATGCCGATCGGTTCAGACGGATTGTGGACCGGGTAGAATCCAGAAGCATTGCGCCCGATCGGATTGCCGATAAAGTACTCCGGATCCTGAAACAGCGCAGACCGCGGTTTGCCTACAGCATAAACCGGAATCCGCTGCTGCTGATACTGAACCTTCTGCCGCAGGAGTGGCAGTTTTTTGTGATCCGACAGGTTCTGAAAAACAGGAACGGAGAAGCAGAAAATGGAAAAAGCTAAATACAGCCTTTTTTTGGAAAATGCCCTGCTGCTGCAGAGCAGCTTCGGGATTGTCCCGCTGCTTTACGGATCCCTGGGACTGGAGTGTCTGACGGGGGACAGTCTCGGGGTGGACGACATCGACATTCTCATCCCCAGGGTATTTCTCACAGATCGTTGGGAAGAGTTCCGGAAAGTTCTGACAGCACAGGGGTTTATACTTACCGATGCGCATGAGCATACCTTTCTGTACGGCGGTACAGCGTATTCCTATGCCGATCTGGAGGATCTGGAGTCTTTTGCCCGGATTCGCACGGAAGATATAGGGGAGAGGGAAGAGGCAGGGGTTCGCTTTTTACTGCTGTCCCTGGAGCAGTATCTTACCGTGTATCAAAAATCCGTCAAAGACGGGTATCGTGTGAACGTCCGGAAGAAAAAGGACGCCGAAAAAATTCGCTTTATTGAAGAAAAGCAGACAGACGCTGTACCGAAATCGTCCCGGATAAATGGAAGCCGGAAAAGATAAGAAAGCGTGCCGCGGTACTAAGGTATATTTACCCTGCGGATCGCGATGGCTTACTTTGGGTACGGGAAACAGGAGAGAAAGGAAACAAAAATGGTTAAGGAATTGATGCACGATCCGATTTTTCTTGGGGGAAGGTCAGAAACTGCCGGAAAGGAAGATCTGCCCACCGCACAGGATCTGCTGGATACGCTGATGGCGCACCGGGAAAGCTGTGTCGGCATGGCGGCGAATATGATCGGCGTACGGAAGCGCATCATTGCGTTTCTGGATGAGAGTGGTCGGTGTCCCACATATACGGTTATGTTCAATCCGGAAATCATCAAAAAAGACGGGGTCTATGATACCGAGGAAGGCTGCCTGTCCCTGCTGGGCGGTCCGCGGTCCTGCAGACGGTATCATAGCATCAAGGTGCGGTATCAGACACCGGAAATGCAGGTTCGTATAAAGACCTACACCGGCTGGACAGCACAGATTATCCAGCATGAAGTGGATCACTGTGCGGGGATTTTGATTTGAAGGGGATTTTCAAAAGCACAAAAACAAAGGGGCTGTCGCAAGTGAAGATTTTCGGGGGAAGGAAAACTTTCCCACAAAAGTTTTCCTTCCCCCGAACCCCCATTCTTTCAAAAACCTTAAAGAGGGGTCAAAAAGAATGTTTTGTTTTACA